>JAPPOI010000269.1 GCA_028818055.1 Boseongicola sp. | reverse complement strand
CAATATGGGCGAAGTTGATGTCACTCAGAACATTCCGCGTATATTCAATGAGGGCGTTTCGCGTTCAACATCAAACGCTTGGGCACCCGTAGACGTCACAATTTGCACCTCCAGTTCCAGCGCGTTTGGAAAGGCGTCAAAGTACGCAAACTCGATGCCGGCAAGCTTTTCGGGGTCGCCACAGTTTAATGTGTACTCGGCGTGAAATTCTGTGTGACTTGTTTCTGCATCTTCATGATCTTCTGCATCTGCGTGCTCAACATGACCGTGTTCGTCATGGTCTTCGTGCTCGTCCTCGCTTTCCAGACTCGCACTGGACTTAATTACGTTGCACTCGGCTGCCGCATTAAGAACGAAAAGGTCCAGCGGTTTCGCCAGAGTCGCGACGGCTGCGTCAACCGCGGCGCGGTCTTCGGTGTTTTTCGCTTCGTATTCGAAACCGACAATGTCAGATCCTGGGGCGAACAGCTCCATCACTACTGTGCTGCCGTCGATTGCGATGTTCAGCTCACCCAATCCATGTTCGTGGGCGTTCAGTTCTCGGACGCTCTCGGCATAAACCGGAGCTGAGGTAAGAATAAAAAGAAGTGCGGTCGTATTTTTCATGGCAATGCCTTCAGATCTGAAATCAATGAGTTGTCCAAGACGAGTCGATTGCCAAACTGACACAAGCGTAGCTGTGGTGCATCCATGGAAATTTGGAGGCGCCTGTCAACCGGCACCAGACCGCCTAAAACGGTTTCTGAACCGGGGGAGAGTTCGGCGATGTCAAAAAAACGAAGCTGTTAGAAGCATGGCGCTTGTAAGCACGCCCAATATCGGAACGAACATGGGTACGGTAAAGAAATCGCCATCGCTGGTTTGCGTTAATTTCAATCTTATCAAGGCGATGTTGACCAGGACGAACACAGACAGGACGAGCTGGGAAGTGTGTTCCGCCAATGTGTGAATTGGCAGGGTCTGGCTTAGAACCACGATGATCGCGACGACGGTGATCGTGGCAACGATTGGAGTTTGGGTCCAGCGCGAGACCTTTGCAAAAACCCGGGGAAGGTGATCACGGTCGGCCAAACCATAGATCACGCGTGAAGCCATGATCATTTGGATGAGGACGCCATTAACGGTCGCGATAATCGCAACTGATGCGAAGGTTTGTCTGGTGCCTTCCCCGGCGTTTGCGAAGACAAGCGATAAAGGTGCAGTCGAATTTGTAAGATCGCCGATCGGAACCGAAACCAGCACCGCGATCGTCGTTCCCAAATAAAGCAACGTTGCCAACACCAAAGTCCAGACGATTGCCCTTGGCATGGTCTTTCTGGGCTCTTTCACTTCTTCTGCAATGTTTGCCATGTCTTCAAAGCCAACGAACGCGAAGAAGGCCAGGATCGAAGCTGAACCGATCCCGATCCAATGGTTCACCGAATGAGGCGTGAGTGTCTCTACAAGAGGAAAGCCATTTCCTTCAGCAACCCCGAAGCCCCAGAACATGACGAATAGAAGCCCGCCGATTTCGATCACTGTAATTATCGCCGCGACGGCAACCGACTGAACAATTCCAAGAATGGCCACAAGGCCCATAACGACAACGACGGTCGAGGCCAGAACTGCTTCGGAAGTATTGAAAAATTGGGAAAGGTAGGAGGCAGCGCCAATCGCTACGGCAGAGGCTGACACGACGCCGGAAGCGGCGACGATCAGACCGACGACGGTTGCCATCCACGATTGATTGAAGCCTGCTTCCACATAGGCCGCTTCGCCTGCGCTTACCGGAAATCGCGTGGAAAGCTCCGCATAAGAAAAGGCGGTGAAGGCGACAACAAACGCTGCAACCAGAAATGAAACGGCTGCATATGAGCCAGCCTCAGCGGCTGTTGCACCGACCAGTACATAGATTCCTGCTCCGACCGTAACGCCAAGTCCGTAAAGCGTTACCAGTGGTGTATTGAGTGCACGGCGCAGTTTGGGTTCGGAACTTGCCACGGGATCGCTCGTTACATTGGTCAAGGTGTTATGCCTCCAAGGCGCGCCGCAATTTAGGATTGGCCGAAGTGGTCCAAGGCAACAATACCTCGATCATGCATCGTAATCGAAGCTTTATCGAAGGACATGCACCGCGCAGTTTGCGTGTCGCACAACTCGATGAGCGGTTGAGCCCAGAAAGAAATCCTGAAGGCCGGGGCGATGAGATGAAATGACGATGCAGTCATAGTCACCCTGATCCGCATAATCGAGTATTGTACGACCCGCGTGTCCGGTGACGACTTCTGTCGATACGCCCGCAACTCCACCCATCTCTGCTTTAAGTTCGGTTTCCGCTTCTTTTCTTCGATTTGAAAACACCTCTGATGGGATTTGGGTCGCGACGTAGGCGGGAATGTCTTCAAGAACATTCAACGCTGTGATGCTTGCGCCTTCGTCCGCCATAAGCCGTGCAACTTCCAAGGCCCGTCCGCTGTCGGGGGAATGATCCAAGGCTATTGGAACGAGGATTTTTTTGTACATTTGAACACTCCTTCATTGAGTCTCGGTTCGAGTTGCCGCGTCCCGATCTTGGTGTTTTGGATGGATCGGTCGGCAGAGCTTTCTCAAGGCTAAGCAAGGACGCTCGATTTTGAGATTTACTCGCCTTGCCGCCGATCCAGTTGTCTATTTCGCTGGCTTGATCGAGATCTTCGTCCCTTGCGGATCCTTGACGCGTCGCCGCGGAATCGTGATCTGGAGCACACCGTTTTTCATGTGAGCTTCAGACTTTTCCCCTTCGGCATCGGGTGGGAGCCTAAATGTTCTTCGAAATGACCCGTACTGTCGCTCCGAGAAGTACCAGGTCTCGCCTTTGTCTTCTCGGGACTCGGATTTTTCGCCTGAGACGGACAGCAGATCTTTCGTGGCATTAAGGCTGATGTCGTCCTCTGAGACACCCGGAAGCTCAATTGTCACGCGATAAGCGTCATCATCGGACGATGCTTCGGAAGCTGGTGACATCCACTGCGAAAGTTTCGTTCCAAAGTTGCGAAAGGGTTCGTACAGATGCGGCCAAAGACTGCTTGATTGGTTGGATTCAACCATAACCACCTCCATTCGGATTGCTATTCTGCAAATCTAAATGAGGCAGGCCGTTCCAACCTTGATATAGCTCAAGCCCAAACGCGATCGGTTGCGCGTTTGGACTTGGGTAGTCTCAATAAACTCAGTTTGCCGTGAGTTTCTTTGGTTGATCAATCGGTTCGCCGACCGTGCCGTTTTGACCGATCAACAGATGCAGAAGCTCAAAT
>JAPPOI010000082.1 GCA_028818055.1 Boseongicola sp. | reverse complement strand
CGTCTGCACTGGTCGATCTGGACTTCCATCGTGGCGAGCCACCGGCAGATCCGATGCAACGGCAATCCGAAGTGCTGGATCGCATAGGAATGCCACACGCCATTTCGATGCGCCACGCGACACCACATTTCGCGCATGTGTTTGCAGGTGACGGATATTCAAGCGGGTATTACAGCTACATGTGGTCTGAAGTTATGGATGCCGACGCCTTTGAAGCGTTCCGCGAAGTCGGGGATGCCTTTGACGCTCAGACCGCGGCCAAACTTGAAAGGTTTATCCTGTCGACCGGCGGATCGGTCGAAGCTTCCGAGCTTTACATGGCATTTCGCGGCAGAATGCCGGGACCGGAAGCTTTGCTCAAGGGCAGAGGGTTGGCTGCGTGAATTTGCGAGCTTCAGAAGAAGAAGCGCTGATCGACGCAATTCGCACTGTTGCTGCCGAAGAAATTCTGACCCGTTTTCGGTCTCTCGACCCAGGCAGCATCGACACAAAGTCCCGACAAGATGATCTTGTCACCGAAGCAGATCGCGAGGCCGAAAGACGGCTAACGGACTATGCTCACAGCATTCTCAGAGATTGCATCGTCGTCGGGGAAGAAGCCGTCAGCGAAAACCCTGACATCCGCAATGAGATTGGGAACGCCGAAACGTGCGTGATTATCGACCCGGTTGACGGGACGTGGAACTTTGCGCGCGGATTGCCAGCATTTGGTGTCATCGTCTCGGTCGCTCGCAAGGGCAAGACCGTGTGGGGCATGATCTACGATCCGATTTGCGATGACTGGGCGGTCGCGCGACGCGACGAAGGGGCTTACATGGTTCGGTCTGACGGAACCCAAAAGCCATTGCGCCTCAGCGATGCGCCGCCGCGATCTCCACAAGACATCATGGGGTTCGCCCATTCGTTTCTGTTCACAGGCGACGAACGTGCGCGACTTTTTTCAGAGCTTCCCCAGTTTCATCGGGTGGATGCTTTCCGGTGTTCAGCCCACGAATACAGGTTATTCGCACAGCAAAATGGTGAGTTTATGCTGTCATCAGTTTTGAACCCGTGGGATCATGCGGCTGGCTGTCTCATCGCTGAAGAAGCCGGAGGGGTTGCACGGCTGCTTGACGGCACACGCTATGCACCTTCGCTACACACCGGCCGACTGCTTGTTGCACGGTCCGAGGATGTCTGGGATCAGATGGCCGCCATATTCCAGGCGGCCCGACTAGAGCCTTGAGCTATTCCGCCGCGACCGCTTCGTCATCAGAATCCAGTTCCGCAATGAACTTTTCGGCTTCCAAAGCGGCCATACAGCCCATTCCGGCACTGGTAACCGCCTGACGATAGATGTGGTCAGTGATGTCGCCCGCTGCGAACACACCCGGGATCGATGTCGCTGTAGAATCCGGTGCGGTCACGACGTAACCGCCGTTATGAAGCTCAAGCTGGTCCTTCACCAATTCGTTTGAAGGCGCGTGGCCAATTGCTACGAACACACCCTTGCATGAAATATCGCTGGTCTCGCCTGTTTTAACGTTCTTGATCCGCACGCCTTCGACGCCTTTTGGATCAGATGCGCCGTACACTTCCTCAAGCTGGCTATCCCATTTGATTTCAACCTTCGGGTTGTTGAACAGCCGATGCTGCAGAATTTTCTCCGCACGCAACTCGTCCCGGCGATGGATTAGGGTAACTTTTTCCGCAAAGTTCGTCAGGAATAGCGCTTCCTCAACCGCGGTATTCCCGCCTCCGATCACGACCACGTCCTGTCCGCGATAAAAGAAGCCGTCACAGGTTGCGCACGCCGAAACACCAAAGCCTTTGAAGTTTTCTTCTGACTCCATGCCCAGCCATTTCGCCTGAGCGCCGGTCGCCAGAATGACGGCGTCTGCGGTGTAAGTTGTGCCGCTGTCGCCGATGGCCGTGAATGGGCGCTGCGAAAGATCAAGCGACTGGATGTGGTCCGAGATGATTTCGGTGCCGACCGCGCGCGCGTGCTCTTCCATTTTCATCATCAATTCAGGACCCTGAATCTCGGAAATGCCGGGCCAGTTCTCAACCTCGGTTGTGATGGTCAATTGCCCTCCGGGTTGGATGCCTTGGACCAAGACCGGCTCCAACATCGCTCGCGTTGCGTAAACAGCGGCCGTGTAGCCTGCCGGACCTGAGCCAATGATGAGAACGCGGGTGTGTTTTGTGTCAGACATGATGTGTCCCCTGAGTGCAGCCATACCGATATAGCTCTGGCTTAGCGAATGCGAAAGAGGGGTATCGCGAAGTTGTTAACGCAGAACCGGCAGGCTAATGAAATTGCTGAGGTGTGAAATATTATTGCGCGCTGACCCCCAACAAAGTAAACTTTCAGAAAAGGGGAGGGAACATGCCCGGTAGCAAATTGGATCCGATCGACCGAAAGATTCTGGCTGAGTTGCAGGCAGATGGTCGAATGACAAACGTCGATCTTGCCGGACGTGTTGGAATATCCGCACCACCCTGTCTAAGACGCGTAAGAACGCTGGAAGAGCAGGGTTATATCAAAGGCTACCATGCCGCGGTCGATGCGCGGGCACTTGGATTTGAAGTTCAGGTTTTTGCAATGGTGGGGCTTGTCAGCCAAGCCGAAGCTGACCTCGTCGCTTTCGAAGAGCTTTGCCGGTCTTGGTCGCTGGTCCGCGAATGCCACATGCTGAACGGTGAAGTTGATTTTATTCTGAAGTGCGTTGCGCCAGATCTTTCAACGTTCCAAACGTTTCTGACCGAGCAACTTACTGCGGCGCCAAACGTCGCCAGCGTCAAAACATCACTCGTCATTCGGGACGCCAAAGATGACCCTGGCGTTCCGTTTGATGTTTTGGAAGATCGCTTAAGCGAGACGGCCTGAAGTCAGTCGAACGCGTCGATGTCTTCGGCATTGATGCGCGGTGCCGCCAATCGACCAAAATCGCGAATATTTCCGATGTAGGGGAAGAACATCAGGAAGTGGCGCATCATCTCTTCTGACAAAGACAACGCAACATCCGGACCAGGATGATATGTCTCAACTTCGACACCAGCAGCCAGAATGGTTTCGTGGCGCTCGCATGCCAAATGGTAAACGCGTGTTGGTGCGACAGGGGTCACCTCGATGATCGACATCCCATCCACGGAATTTGACAAAGGTACCAAAGCGCATTCGGCGCCCATGGCAGCCCGGATGTTAGGATCACGGTTCATGTGGCGCACGTGTGGACCAAACGTCTGGTCCTGTGTCGGACGTGTCTCTTGTACTCAGCTGAAGCTGACGTCGTTTAGAGGGGGGTAGATATCGGG
>JAPPOI010000144.1 GCA_028818055.1 Boseongicola sp. | reverse complement strand
GTGTAAAATATTGAATAAAAGTAATAAATTTACTCTTCGTTTGTTGGGTTCACCCTTGATCACCGACGAACGTGGCGTTGAGGCTCAGTTCGCTACTCAGAAGAGTCTGGCACTTTTGGCCATGATCGCATGCGCGGCGAAGGGTGGGTTGCGGCGCGAAGTCGCCGCGGCAACGCTTTGGAGTAGAAGTCCGGATGCACAGGCACGCACAAATCTCCGTCAGGCCCTGTCAACGATACGAAGCTCAATCGACGAAGCGATCGTCCGGTCAAATGGCGGCATGCTCACGTTGGATCGCGACTTGGTCACCGTGGACTTGGATGCTCTTGACCCGACTTCGATCACCGACAGCAATGCGATCAATAGCTTTGGAGGGCCGTTCCTGGACGGCATAACGATAAACGAGCCACCATTCGATGAGTGGCTGACCGCGAAACGGGCTGTGTTCTCCCGGACAGTAAGGGACGTTTTGTTTGATACCGGCACCGCCGCGCTGGAGCGTGGCGAACCAAAACTGGCTTTGGCGACGGCAGATCGAATTCTAACGCTCGACCCATACGAAGAAACCGGCATGGCGCTTTGCCTGAAAGCTTATGCAGCGCTTGGCGAGAGAAGCCGTGTACAGATCAAGTTTGACGAATTTGAGCACCTTCTACGCGATGATCTGAGTATCGACATTGGCCCGGACTTGACCGCATTGAAGGCCAGATTGTTGAAGACTGAAGTCGCGCCAGCGGCACGATCGACAGCAATGAATGTTCCAACCTTGATGGTAGCTCCGTTCAAGGCGCTCAGCGACGTATCCAAGCACAGATATTTCTGCGAGGGCTTGACGGAGGATGTAATCGCCCAGCTGTCAAAGTTCTCCGCCCGTACAGTGGTTGCGCGTCATCCTGGTCTAGAGGGTGAGGCTAGCGGTGAGGCGCTTTCAAAGGCATCGAAAGTAGGTTCAGATTATCTGCTGACGGGAAGTGTGCGTTGGCTTGGTGACAAGCTTCGCCTAGCGGTGGAATTGGTTGCGGTTTCAAGCGGGTCTGTTCTTTGGGCGGATAAACTGGACCGACAGTCGACGGATCTTTTCGACCTTCAGGATGACCTGTCGCGCTATCTTGTTGGGGCTGTCCCGTATCGGATTGAAGACGATGTGGCCGAAAAGGCCGAGAAGACTCCGGTAGACGAGTTGCAAGCCTATGAACTGATGATCCTTGGCAAAAGGCTGCGCGACACAATCAATCTTGAAGGGAATTTAAAAGCGCGCGACCTTTTGGAGCGCGCCGTCATCAAGGATCAGGGACTTGCACGCTCGCACATGTACCTGTCGGACAGTTATGTGGTGCAGCACTGGTGTGGGCTGCTGGATGAAACCGGTAAAGAAAAGGCGCTGTATCATGCACGGCGCGCCGTGGCGCTCGACCCGCTCGACGTCCATATTCAAGACCATTTGGGCTTCGCCCTTCATGCCATGGGTCATTGGGATGCTGCCGAAGCGCAGATCAGAAACGCATTGTCGATGGCCCAGAATGAGATCGAGTCGCTGGCCTGGTGCGGGTATCTTTTGTTGATGTTGGGCAAGCACGATGAAGCCGCGGAAATCATCGAGGACGTGGCAAAACGCCGTACAACCTTGCCGCCTACATTTGAATGGATTTTGGGGCAGCTATTTTCGTTTCAGGGCCGCGATGCCGAGGTCATTCGTACCTTGAATGGTGCCTCTTTGCTCAACTCGACCGGGCTTGCATTTAGGGCGGGTTCTCAAGCTCGGTTGGGCATGATTGACGAAGCGAGGTTCACGCTCTCGGAATTCAAAGAGGCCCGCTCGCGAGACTTGCGGCTTTCCGGGATGAAAGCCGACCGCGAAACAATTGAATCTGCATTGGGCGGGTTGCGGGCTCTTTGGCGCCGATCCAAAGATTGGGAACATATCGCCGAGGGTTTGCGGCTCGCAGGTATGCCGGACTGATTTCCAGACCTTTGCTCGGTCGCCGGTGATAACGTCGCGTGTCCTGATGCTGACAGCGAAGTCTTGCAGCGAGCATCTCATCAATCGCTACCAACGATCGAGCGGCTTAAGAAGATCAAAGACCTGCTGACGCATCCATTTCGACATTGGATTTTCATCCGATCGCCTGTGCCAGATTGCGATGATGAGGGCGGGTGAGATTTCAAACGGCGGTGTGTAGTATTTCAAACCAAATCCTGCTGCCACTTTCTGAGCGAGTTGGGTGGGAACGAGCGCGATCAGATCGCTTTCGCTAACCGTGCGACACACTCCAGAAAAGACCGGAAGTGTCATGGCAACTTTGCGTGTCCGGCCAACCTTTTCCAGAGCGGAGTCTCCCATGGCCGCCATCTTGCCTTCAGGCGAGAAGAGTACATGTGACAAGTCGCAGAAGACGTCTAAGGGAAGTTCCCTTCCACTTTCCAATTTCTCTAGAGCTGGATTGGCCGCCCTGCCGATGACCGAAAATGAAGATCGAAACAACGGTTCATGATTGATCCAATCGGGGAGACTTGTTTCCGGGATCAAGGCGAGGTCCGCCTGATAGCGTTCAAGACTTTCGACATAGTCGTATGGAACCAAGTCAACCAACTGTGCTGTAACGGCTGGCGCATTTTGACTGAGATGATCCCCCAATGCGGGCATCAGGAGTTCCGCGAAAAAGTCGCTGGCCGAGATTTTGAAGTTACCGATAGCGTGCGATGGATCGAAATCGGCAGGTGGGTTCAGTAAGCCTTCAAGTCGGTTGAGTTCTTCTTGCAGACTGTCTTTGACTGATGCCGCAAAATCTGTTGGCACAAGTTGGTTTCCGTGCCTGACGAACAGGTCGTCATTCAGCGAGTGTCTTAGTCGGTTCAACGCGTTCGACACTGCAGATTGCGAAATTCCCAGCCTTTCGCCGGCTTTTGTGGTCGATCCTTCGCGCAAAACGACGTCGAGAACACGCAGTAAATTAAGGTCAAATGTCGCGAAATTCACGTCAGTGATACCGTATATTTAGAACTTTCGTTAGATTGATACCGCTTTTTTTCGTTACAAGAAAGGTAGCGACAGCGCTTTCGTTTTATCTCGACTACGGAGAACAAAGACGATGAAAGATCTCGTGAACGACGATGCCACGATCGAATGGCTTGGCGTCAGATACAGAACAATACTGACAACTGAAGAAACCGGAGGAGCGATGTCAATTGTGGACAGCTTGTCGCCGGTTGGAAGCGGACCTCCTCGGCACATTCACCACAAAGAGGACGAAACTTTTGTAATGATTTCTGGCACGTGCAAGGTTTGGATCGAGGGCATTGAAACCGTCGCTGGAC
>JAPPOI010000349.1 GCA_028818055.1 Boseongicola sp. | reverse complement strand
TTTGGCAGCTGCTGGCGAGATTGTTGAGTTATCGGGGAATGCCCGTGTTCTGGCCGAAGCCTTTTGGCCCGGCGCGCTGACGCTTGTTGCACCACTAAAACCCGGTTCCCCTATTTCAAAACTGGTGACAGCAGGCGGCGAGCTTTGCGCGGTGCGAGTGCCCGATCACCCGGTGGGCCATGCCCTATTGACCGAAGTCGGCAAGCCAATCGCGGCACCCTCGGCAAACCCTTCCGGTCGCATTTCGCCCACAACTCCGGAGCATGTTCTGGCGGGGCTTGATGGGCGCATCGATGCGGTGATCGATGGAGAACAGTGCCAGGTCGGATTGGAGTCGACTATCGTAGGCCTGTTGCCAGAGCCCACGCTGCTGCGCGCCGGCGGAATCCCTGCCGAGGCCATCGAAGCCTGTCTTGGCACAAAGCTGGCCACGCTAACGGCAACAGATAACCCGATCGCGCCGGGCCAATTGGCGTCGCATTATGCGCCAAGTGGCGACATCCGCATCGACGCGGACACTGCCAACGATGATGAATACATGATCGGGTTCGGATCGATTGATGGCGATGTCAATTTATCACCCTCTGGCGATCTGACCGAAGCAGCGGCAAATCTGTTTTCTTTCCTGCATGCCGCGGATGCGACGGGTAAGAAAATTGCCGTCGCGCCAATTCCAGACACAGGACTGGGGCGCGCGATAAACGACCGGCTAATCAGAGCCGCCGCACCACGGGTCTAATCACGCCAAGCTTCTGGTATTTATAGATTTTCCTGTTGCATCATGCCAAGGACATGATAGCCGCCGTCGACCCGGATGATTTCACCCGTCGTGTGTGCGCCGTAGTCAGACGCAAGGAAAACCGCAGCTCCGCCAACAGATTCCAATGAGGCATTTTCGCGCAACGGCGCGTTTGCTTCGGTCGTCTTGTACGTCTTGCGGGCACCACCAATTGCGGCACCGGCCAAAGTCTTCATCGGCCCCGGGCTAATCGCATTGACGCGGATCTTGCTTGGTCCAAGATCATTCGCCAAATACCGAACCGAGCTTTCAAGGGCTGCCTTGGCAACGCCCATGACGTTGTAGTTGGGCTGCACCCGATTGGACCCCATATAGGTCAGCGTTATCAGGCATCCGCCATCTGTCATCATGGGCGCGGCGCGCCGGGCGACGTCAATGAACGAGTAGCAGGATATATCGAGCGAGTTCTGGAAATTCCCGCGGCTGGTATCGACGAACCTGCCGGTGAGTTCGGATTTGTCAGAAAACGCGATGGCGTGAACAACAAAATCAAGCTTGCCCCAACGGTCTGCAATCATCGCAAACGCTGCGTCCATTGATGCTTCATCGGTGACGTCGACATCCACCATCATGTCAGAACCGACGCTTTCCGCTAGCGGCTCAAGGCGTTTGCCGAACGCCTCACCTTGATACGAAAAGGCAAGCTCGGCCCCCTCATCAGCGAGAGCTTTGGCTATACCCCATGCGATGGAACGCTCATTAGCGACCCCCATCACCAGTCCGCGTTTGCCGCTCATCAGGCCCATGATTCCGTCTCCCACGCTTGCCCTTAGGTGATGCCGTGTGGGGCAGACAGGTGCAAGGGGGAGAGACGGTGTTGGTTGTAATTCAACCCAGACCACCGCATCCTTTCAGCAATCGAAGCATTCAGGATGCTTACCGGAAACTATTTCCTGCCGGAGGCCCAACGTGACCACCTCGTTCGATTTTTCTAACAGAACCGCGATTGTGACCGGCGGCGCAAAAGGCATCGGTCGGGCCATCGCATTACGGCTGAAGGATGTGGGTGCAACCGTTCATGTCCTTGATATCGAAGCCGCTGACCTCGACGGCGTACAATCGCACGTTTGCGATGTGACCGACGCCCAATCGATCGCCGATACTCTTCAAAAGATTCAATCGACGGCGACATCCATCGACGTCCTCGTCAACAACGCCGGGTCTGGGGCAGGCAGCAAATCGGTTTTGGAATCCGATCCTGATCAGTGGAGAAAACTGATCGATATCAATTTGGTCAGCGTTTTTGAGGTGAGCCGTCAGGTACTGCCGTCGATGATCGATCAAGACTATGGCCGCATCGTGAACATCGCCTCGCTGGCAGGAAAGGAAGGCACACCGCACCTTTCGGCTTATTCAGCCGCAAAAGCGGGGGTCATCGCGCTGACCAAGTCGCTTGGCAAGGAACTGGCGCAAACCGGCATCCGGGTAAACTGTATTGCACCCGGCCCGATCGACACCGAGCTCTTTCAGCAGCTGGACACACACGTCCGCGAAACCATGCTGGCCAAATCGCCCATGGGGCGCGCCGGCACCGTGGAAGAGCTTGCGCATATCGTGCTGCTGCTCGCATCCGAGGAAATCACGCTCAACACGGGTGCGGTTTTCGACGCCTCGGCTGGCAGGGCCGTTTACTGAACGTTACGACCCAGCACCTATCAGCCGTGGTATTTGCTCATCGCGACAGTGGCGTTGGTGCCGCCGAAACCGAAGCTGTTGGACAACACCGTATCGAGAACCTTGTCGGTCGTCTCGGTCACGATTTCCTCAGGTCGGATGGCTGGATCCAACGTGTTCACGTTGATCGACGGCGCCATGAAGCCACCCTCCATCATCAAAAGCGAATAGATCGCTTCGTGAACGCCCGCCGCGCCCAGCGAGTGGCCTGTCATCGACTTGGTCGATGAAATCGGCGCGTGGTCGTCGCCAAGAACGCGACGAACCGCTTCGACCTCGGTTACGTCACCTACCGGCGTCGATGTACCGTGTGCGTTGATATAATCCACTTTCCGGTCGCCCAGCGTGCTGACCGCAAGGCGCATTGAACGTTCGCCGCCCTCACCCGATGGAGCCACCATGTCGTATCCGTCAGACGTAGCGCCATAACCGGTAACCTCTGCGTAAATCTTGGCGCCACGCGCCTTGGCGTGCTCCAATTCTTCCAGGACAACCATGCCGCCGCCACCGCCGATGACGAAGCCGTCGCGAGTTTCATCAAAAGCGCGGGCTGCTGTTGTCGGTGCGTCGTTATACTTGGACGACATCGCACCCATCGCGTCAAAGAGACACGAAAGCGTCCAGTCGACCTCTTCACCACCGCCAGCAAAAACGATGTCCTGTTTGCCCATTTGAATTTGCTCAGCGCCATTGCCCATGCAGTGGAGCGTTGTCGAGCATGCCGATGTGATCGAATAGTTGATGCCGCGGATTTTGAACGGTGTCGCCAAACATGCCGAAACCGTCGATGACATGCACCGCGTGACCATTAACGGCCCCATGCGCTTCGGCGCGCCCTTCTCGATTAC
>JAPPOI010000346.1 GCA_028818055.1 Boseongicola sp. | reverse complement strand
TCCGCGCGAGAACAACTCGCATCTCGTACAGCTCGACGACCTCGGCATGGTTAAGTTGGCGGACCACGGCTCCTTGCCTAGGGCGGTGCTCCACCACGCCTTCCGCTTCAAGACGACGGAGAGCTTCGCGGACGGGTGTGCGGGAAATCTTCAGCCGATCACCCACTTCCTCTTCCCGCAATCGGTCACCAGGACGGTAGACGCCAGTACGGATTGACGCCATCAGCTTGTCATAAGCCATTGTTCCTGATGATTTTTCTGACAATTTGGCAATCCTTAAGCGACTCTTCTTGTATTTTGTATCCGATTGGATACAAAAACGCCAGCAAGGAGAATCAAAATGTCAAACCGTCGAGTCATTGTTGTCGGATCAGGAAATGCCGCGATGTCTGCAGGGATCGCAGCGTTGGAAAGTGGCGCCGACGTGTTGATGTTGGAAAAGGCCGACAAGCAGCTCGCCGGCGGAAACACAAAGTACACAGCAGGAGCGATGCGTTTCGCCTATGAAAAAGACGAAGACCTTCTTCCACTGCTGTCAAACCCCGATGATCCGCGAGTTCCCTTCACCGACTTCGGCCAATATCCAGAAAACAAATTCGCCAGCGATCTTGAGAACTTCAACGACGGCAATCCTCTGTCGATCGAACAAAAGGCACTAGTTGGTGAATCCTATGACGCCTTGCGGTGGTTAGCTGGTCATGGCGTGACGTATGAACCCATCTACGAGCGGCAAAGCTTCAAAAAGGACGATCGCTATGTGTTTTGGGGCGGCCTCACACTGGCAGCGAAAAACGAAGGCGTTGGGCTGTTCAATATGGAATTGGCAGCCTTTGAAAACCTAGGCGGCGAAGTCCGTTACAATGCTGGCGTCACAGGACTGATCACCGAGAATGGTCGCGTTGCTGGCGTTCAAGTCGGAGAAGATCAGTTTCACGCTGACTCGGTTGTTTTGGCATGCGGCGGTTTCGAAGCAAGCGAAGACATGCGCAAAGAGCATTTTGGCGATGATTGGTCTGCAGCAAAAGTAAGAGGAACACCGCACAACACAGGAGATGGATTGCGCATGGCCTATGACTTGGGCGCGCGCGAATACGGGCATTTTAACGGATGTCACGCCACGCCCATGGACCTTCACATGAAGAACTTCGGCAATCTCGATTTGCCTCCAAAGGAACGGAAAAACTATCGAAAGATCTGCTACTTCCTTGGTGTCATGCTGAATGCCAACGGGGAAAGGTTCGTCGACGAAGGCATTAACTTCCGAAACTACACATATGCCCAATTCGGTCGTGCCGTTCTGAAACAACCTGATCATTTCGCCTGGCAAATTTTCGATGCCAAAGTCTTTGACCTACTATACGGCGAATACACTTTCCACGACGCGAGCTTCGTCGAAGCCGACACCTTGGAAGATTTGATCGGGAAGCTTGACGGCGTCGATCAATCGGCCGCGCGCGAAACACTTCGGGCGTACAACCAATCGGTAGACCAGAACACGGCATTCGACCCCACAAAACTCGACGGCAAGTCAACTAAAGGGCTTGCGCTGGCGAAGTCCAATTGGGCGCAGACCATCGATACGCCACCGTTCCGCGCATACCCTGTTACTGGCGGCATTACATTCACGTATGGAGGTCTAAAGGTCGACGAAAATGGCTGTGTCTTGAAGCAAGATGACCAACCAATCGAAGGGCTGTTCGCTTGTGGTGAGTTGGTCGGTGGTGTTTTCCACTCAGGGTACCCAGGCGGATCAGGCCTGACATCGGGAGTGGTATTTGGCCGACGGGCCGGACGCGGCGCCGCGACTGCGTAACGCCTTAAAACCTTTTGGCTTTTGACAACCAGTCTAAAGTTTTCTCGGTAGTTCCGCCCGGTTTGTACTCGGCGCCAATTGGTCTGGACCAGCCAATCTCGGAAATCGATCGAAAGATCGCATCGTAATTCAACTCGCCATGATCCGGTGCCCCACGGTCCGGGACAGAGGCAAATTGTATATGACCCACGACACCGAGCAGATCTTTAAGCCGGGTTACGACATCTCCTTCGGTTCGCCCGACGTGATAACAATCAAACATCAGCTTTATGTTTGGCGCCGATACTTCTTCGATAATCGATCTCGCCTGATCCGTCGTCTTCAAGAAATATCCCGGTGCATCATGTCGATTGAGTGGTTCGATCAAGATCATGCGGTCGGTAGCACCAGCCGCATACTTCAAGTTCTCTACGAAGGTTTGATGGGCCTCCGCGCCATCTGAGAAACCGGCCATTACATGTATGCCGCCCGCGTCAACTGAATTGGCGTAGTCTATTGCGTCATCGATTGACGCCTTTGCATCCGCTTCCCGACCCGGCAGCGCGCAAAGCCCATTTTGGCCCTCCTCACCTCGTATGGTGTTCAGTCCCAACATCGGCAGACCGGTTTCTTCTAAGGCGTCTCGGACTAGCGCAGGCGCAACCTCATAGGGCCAGTGGCATTCAACAGCGTCAAATCCTGCCCGCCCGGCCGCGCGGATTGCCTCGGGTAAGGGTCTGTCCGACCAAAGAAATCCTAGGTTGGCGGAAATCCTCAACTGTCCCACTCGATATCGAATTTCGTGACCACCGAATGCACTTGATCGGCGTCCAACGTGCGTGCCGGCATCCCACGCAACATAAGCGCAAGACGCGCAGTTTCTTCCAACTCTTCGACGGCGTTGCAGGCTGCCTCCACGTCGCGCCCAGCCACGACCGGGCCGTGATGCGCCAACATGACGGCTGAGCGTTTCCCCGCAAGACCTCGAACCGCGTCACCCATCGCTGGGTCACCGGGCAAGAAGAAAGGAAGAAGTTTTACTTTGCCCAGTTTCATAATCGCGTACGGAGTGAAGGGCGGCAGGAAGTCGTCTTCATTCGTATCGGGCAGCATCGATAGCGCGACAGAGTGGCACGAATGCAGATGCACCACCGCCCCCGCAGTGCTGCGCGTTTCATAGAAGGTGGCGTGTAGTGGCATCTCTTTCGTTGGCGGATCGCCATCGATCAGAACACCCTTCTCGTCGAACCGGCTTAACCTGCCGGGATCCAGCCGTCCGAAACTTGTTCCAGTTGGGGACACTAGCAGGCCACCATCTTCAGTGCGCGCCGATATGTTTCCCGTGCTTCCATGCGTAAGGCCCCTGTCGAACAGAGATTTGGCCAACAAACAGATGTCTTCGCGCAATTTGGTTTCAATCATCCTGCGAGCACCCTGTCCGCTTTCTCGAAAAAGTCTTCCGCCCCGTAGTTTCCTGACTTCAATGCAACCACAAGGTTTTCGCGCGCTCTGAGAGCCGGTACTCCCGGG
>JAPPOI010000297.1 GCA_028818055.1 Boseongicola sp. | reverse complement strand
CAGGTATCAGTGTCTTTTGGCTGGGTACCGCCGTTATTTTCATGACAACGGTCGCGTGGTTTGTCGCCACCACTGCTCGCGGCGTCTTTCTGGCTCACGAAGACATTAATCCAATTATTGCCGGGGGTGATCTTGATGACCTGCCCGCGCTTATGCGTGGGAACGTGCCGTCTGCAACAACCAGCAGCATCCGTGGCGAAGCTCGGCGTGAAAAACCGCCTCGTATGTGCGAAATGCCTTCAAATTACTTCGCCAAGCTTGATCGCGGCTTGGACGTGCCATCCGGATACACAAATCGGAACGAATACGTGCGCAAGTATCGTTCCAGACGCGGGTTCTTGAACGAGCGCGAAATGCGCGCGGCAAAAGTTGCTTGGCACTACTTTGAACAGTTCACCCAGGAAACAACTGGCTTGGCCAATTCAGTTGGAAACTATCCGTCGACGACCCTTTGGGATACCGCGTCCTATCTGGCCGGTGTAGTTGCGGCCTACGAGCTTTGCATTATCGAAAAGCCCGAGCTCGATCGTCGCATAACTCTGCTGCTCACAACCGTGAAAGGGTTGGACCTATTTCGCAACGAAATGCCGAATAAGGTTTATCACACCAAAACCGGAGAAAAGGTCGACTATACCAACAAACCCGGCGAAGTAGGCTTTTCGGCACTCGATATCGGTCGTTTCTTGGTTTGGTTGCGCATCATCAAGAACCGATACCCACATCTCGGAAATACGGTCGACAGCGTGTTGCTGAAGTGGGACTTCAGTAACATCGTCAGCAAAGAAGGTCTGCTATTCGGCGCCTATGTCGACAAGGAAACAGGCGACACAGTCTATGCACAAGAGGGTCGTCTTGGTTATGAAGAGTATGCCGCCAAGGGCTTTGCATTATGGGGCTTTAAACCGACTCTTGCCCACCGGGCAGAACCTTTCCTAACGGCTGCGATCTTTGGCATCGCGGTGCCCTATGACGGACGCGATCCAAGAATATTCCACTCACAAAATTACGTTGTGACCGAGTCATATCTGCAGGACGGTCTCGAACTTGGGTTCGACCTTCCACACGACGATAGCACTCCGGACTGGCTCAATTCCGACGGATGGCGGGCGGAGTTTGCCGATAGGATCTATCTCGTCCAGGAAAATCGGTGGCGTCGTACCGGTTTCATGACGGCGCGCTCGGAACACAATGTGAAAGGCCCACCCTACTTTACCTACGACACTGTATTCTCCGACGGATACCCCTGGAATACGGTGACGCCGCGGGGCGACTATGTGCCCGATCATGCAGCTGTCGCTGCCAAAGCGGCTCTTGGACTTTGGGCACTTTGGGAAACTGAATACACCGACGTTCTCTATGAGGCGATTATCGAGCTTTATGATCCGGAACGTGGCATGTTCGAGGGGCTGTACGAAAGAGGTCAGGGTCGCGTTGAAATCTTCACTGCAAACAACAACGGGATCATCCTCACGTCTCTTCTACATAAGGTTCAGGGTACAATCTTGACCCCCTACACCGGCGAGACCGAGGTTTGGTACACTGCATTCCGCGATCAAGATGTCCGTGAGCGCCGCAAATACCCGGACCCGCCACAAGAAGAAGATTGGTTACCTGCCCTTCGTCATTCAACTCAAACAGAGGCTCAGTACTGATGCGTTCATTTCCTGTCTTGTCGCTTGTACCCGTTATCCTGTCCTTGGGCTGTCCTCCGCCACTCGGCGCCCAAGATGCAGGTGATCAATTCACGTCCGAAAACGCCATCTTAAACACCGCGATCCCATTCGCGATTGGCGCAAGGGAAGCGCGTCAGGAAATCCGCGGTTCGTTTGGTTGGCCAACTTTCCAAGAAGGTCTTGTTGAAGGTGTTTATTTCCGTTTCGACCCAGACGGTTACGCTCGCTTTGCCCCAAACCCACGCCTCGACAGTAACGTTTTCGAAGTCATTTGCCGGACACGAACAACAACATGCATTGGTCGCAAAGCGGCCCTTTCACTTTTGATGGATGGACAAGGTCTTATCCAAATCAAAATCGAAGGGCTTTTGGAAGGCGACAAGCTCTTTCTGGTCGAGGGAATTACTGAAATTCCTTTGCCAGACACTATTCTCATGCCGCTAGACTCCCGAATGGAAACATTACTTGGCAGCGGCGGCGAATTGATAGTACGCCGAGGCGAAGATCGAGTCGCTCGCGGTTCACTTACGGGATTTACCGCAGTGGTCGCTTATCTTCGATGGCTGGAAGCCAACCAGGACTACAGCGTCCTGCCCGCAAATTGGCCGGTCCCCAACAGCAATACTCAACCAACCACGATTACTCAGAATGCAAACTGGCAATCGCCGATGCAACAACCTCAAAATCTCCCGGTCTTTCAACGCGAAATCTCTGCTCCAAAAGCAGAAGTCCAACAGGAATTCGCGCGAGTTCGGACTGAACTGGGCGAAATACGGGAAATCTTGACGCAAGATTCAAGCCGTTTGCTCAACCAGGCAAATGATACACCGTCAGATCTCGAATCCACAGAGCAAATAACAAACACTGTGACGAGCTCCTTTGCTGCGGTGGCTCCCCCAAAAACAGCAACCACTCCAGACTCCTCATTCACGGTGTCACAAATTGCAGAATTGTTGGGTCGGAACCAACCTCAAGTAGAACCGAGCCACACCACCACAAACGTCGTGGCTGGGCACCCGTCTCCATCCACTGAATACAAAGTAGGCACATCATTCTCCTCAAAGCTCGACTATTTGATCACTGAGATTGGTTTGGACGCACACAGCGCACTCATTTTGCTCCAGCAACAAATGGATCAAGGCGCAAACGTTTCTCAACAGCCGAAACCAACTACTGACGATCAAATAATTCAACTCCTACAGAGCATGGCGACCGCTGACCCAACGAGCGGGGTCTCTGAAAGCAGTCGCTTGGTCATCCAGAGCGACAACATCAGCGATGAAGACTACGTAACGTTGTCACAGTACTTCCAGTTTCGCATGTCCGAGTAAGATGCGCAGTGATTGAGGCGCAAAACTCCGAAGATAGCCGGCCAGTATCGACAAATGAAAACAGTAGTTCTCCCAGTCTTAGTCGCCTTCCAAAGCCTGCTTGGCTGCTGCGCCTCTGCTCAACAGGTCGAGCATTTTGTTTTCGACGGTGCAGGCGGTTTAAGATTCCTAGAGTACGTAGACGGCAAATATAATGTTGTTTGGACGATTTCGTGCAGAGAAAAATTCAAAGATTGCCGGGCAACGAGCGCCAACATGGTCCTTTGGGTAGACCATAATGGAGATATGTGGCTGCAAAGTTCGCTTTATATTGAATCG
>JAPPOI010000207.1 GCA_028818055.1 Boseongicola sp. | reverse complement strand
CGTTGCAACCGTTTCGTCCGAAAGGTCGCGCGCCGTGAAGATGAGCCTCGATGAGGACCGTCTCGTGCTTTCCGTGAATGCGCCTGACAGTGGTGCGGCCGAGGAAGAACTGGCGGTGGCCTATGCCGACGACGCGCTCGAGATCGGGTTTAATGCGAAATACCTGCTTGAGATCGCAAGCCAGGTTGATCGCGAAAATGCGGTGTTCCTGTTCAATTCGTCCGGCGATCCGACGCTAATGCGCGAAGGCAATGACGAAACTGCGGTCTACGTGGTGATGCCCATGCGGGTCTGACCGACCCGGGAAAGGGCGGGGGCTATGCCCGGCTTGTCGCTGACATCCCTGACGTTGTCTCATTTCCGGTCGCATCGGCTGACCCGTCTTGATGTTGATGAGCGTCCCGTTGCGATTTTCGGTGCCAATGGCGCTGGGAAGACGAACATTCTCGAAGCAATTTCACTGCTGTCGCCCGGTCGTGGGTTGCGGCGGGCCACGGCTGACGAGTTTATTCGTCGACCTGAGGCGCTGGGCTGGAAGGTTTCGGCGGTTCTGCAATCGCTTGGCCGGACTTACGAGCTTGAAACCGGCGCTGAACCTGACCAACCACGCAGTGTGCGAATTGACGGGAAGGCATCGCCGCAAATAGCACTCAGCCGGTTGGCACGCGTCGTCTGGCTTGTTCCCGTGATGGACCGGCTTTGGGTCGAAGGCGCTGACGGTCGACGCCGTTTTCTTGACCGGATCGCGATGAGTTTCGAGCCCGCGCACGGTGAAGCCGTCCTGACCTATGAAAAGGCGATGCGGGAACGAAATCGTCTTCTGAAAGACATGGTTCGTGACGGCCATTGGTATGTCGCGCTTGAAAAGCAAATGGGCGAAAGTGGTGCGCGGATCATGCAGGCCCGCAAAGCGGCGATTGAACGGCTCATCGCGGCCCAGGCGGGTGCCGAGACGGCATTTCCAGCCGCAGATTTGTCACTGCATCATCCCGACGTCGACCTTCCCGAAGACGTGGACGAACTGTCGAATGCACTGGCCGACAATCGCGCCAACGATATTCGTGCGGGCAGAACTCTGATCGGTCCACATCGGATCGACATGAATGCGGTCTATTCCGCCAAGGGTGTCCCGGCGTCGCAGTGCTCGACCGGTGAACAGAAGGCGCTTTTGATTTCGCTTGTTCTGACCAACGCACGCGCGCTTTCACAGGATACGGGCGCGCCTCCGCTGATTTTACTGGATGAGGTTGCTGCCCATCTGGACGCCGATCGGAGGGCCGCGCTTTACGATGAGATCTGTGCCTTGGGGGCGCAGGCCTGGATGACCGGAACCGGTCGCGAGCTGTTTGACGATCTGGGCGCGCGCGCGCAGTATCTGGATGTCACCGAAAACGGTGGCGATTCTTCCGTAACGGTTAGCGAAGCATGACACGCCAACGCGTCATTACTTTAAAGATGCCATGACGATCACGATTTTTGACGCGGCGCTCTATGCTGGTGCGCTTCTCATCCTGTTTCTGACACCCGGTCCCGTTTGGGTCGCTTTGACGGCGCGTGCCTTGGCGGGTGGCTTCAACGCCGCTTGGCCGTTGGCGCTGGGCGTCGTCGTTGGTGATGTGATCTGGCCGCTTCTGGCCATCCTTGGCGTCACTTGGGTCGTTAGCGTCTTCGCTGGTTTCATGATGGTGCTCAGGTGGGTCGCTACGATCGTATTCATCGTCATGGGGTACCTGCTGATCCGAAACGCGGACAAAAGCATTGCCAACGATAGCCGTTTAACCCGACCGGGCATGTGGGCCGGGTTCCTTGCCGGTGTCGCCGTGATTATGGGCAACCCGAAAGCCATCTTGTTCTATATGGGCGTGCTGCCGGGCTTCTTCGATCTGACTGCGCTTACTTGGCCGGACATCGCGGTTATCTGCTTCCTTTCCATGGTCGTGCCGCTGGTCGGTAATCTGATGCTCGCAGTCTTCCTTGATCGGGCCCGTCGACTGCTGACATCGCCTACGGCGCTCAGGCGGACAAACATTGTCGCTGGTGTGCTTTTGATCATGGTTGGTCTGGTGATACCCTTCACGTAATGGATCACACTGTTTTTCTGGCATCTCTGTCGGACGAAGAAAAATCACGCTTGACCGAAAAGTCAGATGGACCGGCCATCATCCATCTGTTTCTTCACGTCGCTCTGATTATTGGGTGCGGCGGATGGATTGCCGCCGGCGGCCCCGGGTGGCAACTTTTGCTTCCGGTTCAGGGCGTCTTGATCACGTTCTTATTTACACTTGAACACGAAGCGACCCATCAGACCCCGTTTCGGACCCCTTGGCTGAACGAAGGTGTGGGCCGCGTCGCTGGGTTGCTAATTTTTCTGCCATTTCAATGGTTTCGATATTTTCATCTGGCGCATCACAGGTACACCAATGACCCCGAGCGCGACCCAGAACTGTCCAATCCCAAGCCGGAAACCTGGGCGCAGTTCGCGAAATACATCAGCGGAATTTCGTACTGGCGTGGTGTCAGTTCTGCAATCCTGCGGAACGCGGTCGGACGCTCCAGAGAAGGATTTATCCCGGCATCGGCCCACGGAAAACTGAACCGCGAAGCGCGTTGGATGATGATGGTCTACGCCTTGGCGGCACTAAGCCTGTTTTTCAGTGAAGTACTGATCTGGATTTGGCTGGTGCCGCTCCTGCTTGGGCAACCGTTCCTGAGGATTTATCTACTGGCTGAACATGGTCGCTGTCCGCCCGTCGCAAACATGTTCGAAAACACGCGAACAACATTCACCAATCGTGTTGTCCGATTTCTGGCGTGGAATATGCCTTACCACGCCGAGCATCACGCCTATCCGCAGGTGCCGTTCCACAAGCTACCAGCGCTTCATGCGAAGTCTTTGCCGTATCTGAAAGAAACAACCGGTGGCTACGTGCAGGCAACGAAAGATCACGCAAAGACGCTTCGCGGTTAATCTTCGAACACAAGCTGCTGACCGTCGACCATCGTGAACGCGAAATGCTCGCCCGCGGAATCGACCCAGTAAAAGACCTCATCTTCAACCACCACATCATAGGCATCCCACCCACTGCGCTCCCACCAGCTTTCATAGGCATTGGTGTCGGTGTTAACGCGCCATTTGCCACGTGACGACCTTTGGCCCTTAGCGGCGTAAATTGTGGTGCCATCCGACGCGAAATGCTGTCGATACGGGGTACCCGCCCATTCGCCAACGGCGGTCCGGTCCAAAAGCAGAGCCGTGATCTCATTAGCGGACAGCTTCGTTGGTTCGGCGCTCAAACCGCTCGCGATAAGTGCAAAAATCAATGCCAAAACCGAACGCATTGGGTACCTCCCGTTTCTGCGTGAATCCAAGCCTTTCAGCAAATTTCAAAGGCTACAAATAACGTTCTCGTGGTGGGGTGAAAGAACAACAATATATGGGGGTAAAACCGTGACATCCCCCCGGAAAACCGCTATATATTAGGGGAAAATAACAAGGAAAAATGGCATGGCAGAGGCCGCAGGCGCACCCGATGAATATGGCGCCGATTCCATCAAGGTTCTCAAAGGGTTAGAAGCTGTCAGAAAGCGTCCTGGTATGTATATCGGCGACACTGACGACGGTTCGGGCCTTCACCACATGGTGTACGAAGTCGTCGACAACGGAATTGACGAAGCTTTGGCCGGTCATGCCGACCGTGTGAAAGTCACGATTCACGCTGACAGCTCGGTCTCGGTAAACGACAATGGGCGCGGAATTCCGGTCGACATGCACCCGGAAGAAGGCGTGAGCGCGGCCGAAGTGATCATGACCCAGCTCCATGCCGGCGGGAAGTTCGACCAGAACTCTTACAAGGTTTCGGGCGGTCTTCACGGCGTTGGCGTTTCAGTCGTGAACGCCCTGTCTGAATGGCTGGAGTTGCGCATCTGGCGCGATGGCAAGGAACACGTTGCCCGTTTCGAAGGCGGCGAAACGTCCGAGCATCTGAAAGTCGTGGGCGATGCCAACGGCCAGAAGGGAACCGAAGTGCGTTTCCTGGCGGCAACGTCGACGTTTTCCAATCTCGAATACAGCTTCAAGACGCTTGAAAACCGTCTGCGCGAGCTGGCGTTTCTGAACTCTGGCGTGCGCATCATTCTGCGCGACGAACGCCCGGCTGAACCACTGGAAAGCGAATTCTTCTACGACGGCGGTGTGCGCGAGTTCGTGCGCTACCTCGATCGCAACAAGCAAGCGATGATCGAAGAGCCGATTTTCATCTCTGGCGAAAAAGACGGCATCACAGTCGAAGTCGCCATGTGGTGGAACGACAGCTATCACGAAACCGTTCTGCCATTCACAAACAACATTCCCCAGCGCGACGGTGGCACGCACCTTGCAGGTTTCCGTGGCGCGCTGACGCGAACGATCAACCACTACGCCGGCACATCAGGTGTGGCTCGCAAGGAAAAGGTGAACTTCACCGGCGATGACGCACGCGAAGGTCTGACTTGTGTGTTGTCGGTTAAAGTTCCGGACCCGAAGTTTTCCAGCCAGACTAAAGACAAGCTTGTGTCGTCAGAAGTACGCCCAGCTGTCGAAAGCCTGATGAATGAAAAGCTGGCCGAATGGTTCGAAGAGAACCCGGGACCAGCCAAGCTAATCGTTGGAAAGATCATCGAAGCGGCTTTGGCACGCGAAGCAGCACGGAAAGCGCGCGAGATGACGCGGAAGAAGTCAGCGCTCGACGTTGCATCGCTTCCCGGCAAGCTTGCGGACTGTCAGGAAAAAGAGCCAGAGCGCCGCGAGCTGTTCCTCGTCGAGGGCGACAGCGCCGGGGGTTCGGCCAAACAGGGTCGCGCCCGGGCCAACCAGGCTGTGCTGCCTCTGCGCGGCAAGATTTTGAACGTCGAGCGGGCGCGCTTTGACCGAATGCTTTCAAGTCAGGAGATCGGCACACTGATCACCGCCCTTGGAACCGGCATCGGTCGCGATGAGTTCGATATTTCCAAACTGCGCTACCACAAGATCATCATCATGACGGATGCGGACGTCGATGGCGCGCACATCCGCACGCTTCTCCTGACGTTCTTCTTCCGGCAAATGCCCGAGATCATCGAAGGTGGATACCTCTACATCGCACAGCCGCCGCTCTACAAAGTCGCGCGCGGAAAATCCGAGGTCTATCTCAAGGATCAGGCCGCGCTCGACGATTATCTTGTTCAGATGGGTGTCGATGGCGCTGTTCTGAAGCTTGGGTCAGGCGAAGAAATCGTTGGTCAGGATTTGGCGCGGGTCGTGGATGAAGCCCGACAGGTGAAACGCGTGCTGCAAGCCTTCCCGACGCATTATCCGCACACCATTCTGGAACAGGCGGCCATCGCCGGCGCATTCGTGCCCGGTCAGGTCGATGCAGACCTTCAGGGTACAGCCGACGCAGTCGCAACGCGTCTTGATCAGGTGGCGGTTGAATACGAACGCGGCTGGGCCGGTCGCATCACCCAAGATCATGGAATTCGTCTGGCGCGCATGTTGCGCGGCGTTGAAGAGGTACGCACGCTTGATGGCCCGGTATTGCGCTCGGGTGAGGCACGCCGACTGGGCAGCTTCACAGACGCGCTGACCGAGGTCTACGGACAGCCGGCACGCTTGGTGCGCCGGGAACGTGAAACGCCCATACACGGGCCGCTCGATCTGCTGACGACGATACTGGAAGAGGGCGAAAAAGGTCTCAGCCTTCAGCGGTACAAAGGTCTGGGTGAAATGAACCCGGATCAGCTGTGGGAAACAACGCTCGATCCGGAAGCCCGCACCTTGCTTCAGGTGAAGGTGGATGATCTGGCCGAGGCAGACGATCTCTTCACCAAACTGATGGGCGATGTCGTTGAACCGCGCCGCGAATTCATCCAGCAAAACGCGCTCAGCGTCGAAAATCTGGACTTCTGAGGCGCGGCAATGCGCATTGCAATGACCGAATTTGCCCTTCGGAACTGGGAAGACGGGGCAAGCACGCGTGTTCTCGGGTTGTCGCCTGATGACTTGGTCGCTGCGTGCAATGCGTCCGACAATGATCTGGTTGATGGATACGCACCCTTCTGCAAGCACCTCTTCTTGAAGAACGCGTCGCAGACCCGTGCCGCGTTTGCAAAGATCACTGCCGAAAACCTGCCGTTTCTCCGGTCTGGATATATCGCTCGGCGCGACGGCGAACTGGCTGTTCTCGAACGCTGGTTTGAAGGGATCGTGGCACCGCAAGCCAAATGGCTCGATGTGATCCTCTATTCCCACGAGCAACTTTTGAAAGAGGCCGCAGAGTTCCCCGAGGAACAACCCGTGCCCGATTGCGATTGGGGCATCGTGTCGATCATTGGCGTCCTCGAACCGATAGAACCGCCCATGCCTCCCATCACACAGATGCGGAACGCGCTTGGGCGTGATCAGGGTGGCTCGGGCGTTTCGCTGGATCACGACGCCTATGCCAAAGCCGCCGCCTTCTGGGATCAACACGCGCCGGTACGAAGCCAGTAAAACGCTTCAGCGAAAAACGATCAGCTTCCGATGTGAGATTGTCCGCGCTTCTTCGCAAGCGCGATCTGCTTTTGACGTTCGCGAAACCGTCCACGGTCTGAATCCGAAAATTCGTCGATGCACTGATGACAAGACACGCCGGGCTCAAAATCTGCGTGTGACTTGTCGTCTTCCGAAATCGGGCGTCGACACGCGAAACAAAGATCATAAGGCCCGGGCTCAAGCCCATGTCCAACAGAAACACGCTGATCGAAGACAAAGCACTCGCCCTGCCAAAGGCTTTCTTCTTCGGGAACGTCTTCAAGATACTTCAAGATGCCACCCTTCAGGTGGAACACGTCCTCAACACCTTGCCCAAGCAGGTAGTTGGTCGACTTCTCGCAGCGAATGCCACCAGTGCAGAACATGGCGATCTTCTTGCCCTTGAACCGTTCAGCGTTTTCCGCCCACCACTCCGGGAATTCGCCGAAGGATTTCGTTTCCGGGTCCACGGCGCCGTCGAACGTGCCAATCGCGACCTCATAGTCGTTGCGGGTATCGATCACCGCGACATCATCGCGCGAGATCAGCGCATTCCAGTCTTCCGGCGCAACATAGGCCCCAACCGACGCGCGCGGGTCGACCGATGGCTGCCCCATCGTCACGATCTCTTTCTTCAACCGCACCTTCATGCGGTGAAACGGCATCTCATCAGCAAAACTTTCTTTCCACTCGAACGCCTCGCACCCGGGCAATGCACGAATATGCGCCAGAACCTTGTCGATCCCGTCGCGCGAACCGGCAATCGTGCCGTTGATCCCTTCGTTCGCCAACAGAAGCGTGCCTTTGATCCCTTCGGCGCAGCACAAACGGGCCAGCGCGGGCTTCATGCCGGCTGGGTCCTCGAATTTCGTGAAATGATAAAGCGCTGCAATCACAACCATGGGCCGCGCATCTATGGGATTTGGTGCGCCGCTTCAAGCCCGCCAGTTGACCTGACACCCTGCAAACGCATAGGCAGGGCCGACGACGGAGATTTTATGATGCGCCCATTAAACGAAGCCATTCTTGTAATTGATGTACAGAAAGATTTCTGCCCCGGCGGCGCATTGGCAGTCGAAGGCGGGGACGAGATCGTCGCCCCCATCAATGCAATGGTGCCGGAATTTGGCGTGCGTGTTTTCACTCAGGACTGGCACCCGTCTGATCATCTGAGCTTCGCATCTCAACATGAAGGATCAGAACCCTTCTCGATGACCGAAATGCCGTATGGCCCACAGGTGCTATGGCCGGATCATTGCGTCATAGGTTCGGAAGGTGCGTGTTTTCATCGCCGACTGGACACGCGCAAAGCCGATATGATCATCCGCAAAGGCTTCCGGCGCGAGATCGACAGCTATTCGGCGTTCTTCGAAAATGATCACGAAACACCGACGGGACTTGAAGGGTATTTGAAGTCCCGCGGCGTCGACACGCTGACCATGGTCGGTCTGGCGACTGATTATTGCGTGAACTATTCGGCCGTCGACGCAGCCAAGCTGGGCTTCAAGGTCACCGTCATCGAAAGCCTCTGTCGCGCGATTGATCTTCAGGGATCACTGAAAGCCGCCAAGGACGGAATGGCCGACGCCGGCGTAACGCTGGCATAGGCCTTTGCTTTAGTGCCCGCCTGACAAAATTCCGGTCCGGACCGAATAATCTGTCGCAACCTGATAATCCGGGTCGTTCTCACTATCGACGATCAACTGACCGCTGTTGGCCAGCAGCTGATGACAGTCTCGGCTGAGGTGCCGTAGCTGAATTGTTTTTCCAGCAGCCTGATATTTCTCGGCAATCGCCTCGATCGCGCTCAAGGCCGACTGGTCGACCACCCGGCTTTCCGCGAAATCCACAATGACCTTGGACGGATCGTCCGCGATATTGAACAGTTCCGTAAACCCTTCGGTTGAGCCGAAAAACAACGGTCCCTGAACCTGATACACGCGCGCACCTTCTGGCGTGTCATAGCGTTTGGCGCGAATGCGCGTCGCGTTGTTCCAGGCATAAGTCAGTGCCGAAACAATCACGCCCACAACAACCGCCGTGGCCAGATCATAGGCTACCGTCACGACCGTCACCAAGACGATCACCACGGCGTCCGACTTTGGCACGCGGCGCATGATGCGGAAGCTGTTCCACGCAAATGTCCCGATAACGACCATGAACATCACACCCACCAACGCCGCCAGTGGAATTTGTTCGATCAAAGGCGACGCTACAAGAATGAACAAAAGAAGAAACAGCGCAGCCGAGATGCCCGAAAGCCGTGTGCGCCCACCCGATTTTACGTTGATCATAGATTGCCCGATCATCGCACAGCCGCCCATGCCGCCGAAGAAACCGGTCACGGTGTTGGCCGTACCTTGGGCGATGCACTCCTGACTGGCACCACCGCGTTTGCCGGTGATGTCGCCGACCAGGTTCAACGTCAGCAGGCTTTCGATCAGGCCAATGGCTGCAAGGATCAGAGCATAGGGCAGAATGATCTCGAACGTTTCCCATGTCAGCGGCACCATCGGGATATGAAACGCCGGCAGCCCACCCTCGATCGATGCAAGGTCGCCAACGCGCGGCACGTCCAAGCCGAAGGCGATCACGATCAACGCCACGATCGCAATGCCTGCCAGCGGTGCGGGCACTGCCTTGGTGACGCGCGGCATTACCCAGATGATCGCCATCGTCAGCGCAACAAGCGCAAGCATCAGGACCAAAGGCAGGCCAGACAGCCACTCACCGCCTGACATGCCATGACCCGAGACCTCGGCCGTGCCTGGCACCTGAAACTGCGTCAGCTGCGCCAGGAAAATCACGATCGCCAGTCCGTTCACAAACCCCAGCATCACCGGATGCGGCACCAAACGAATAAACTTGCCCCACCTCAGGACACCGACTGCGATCTGGATCAAGCCCATCAGCACCACGGTCGCGAACAAGTACTCGACCCCATGCGTCGCCACGAGCGACACCATGACCACCGCCAAGGCTCCCGTCGCGCCCGAAATCATGCCCGGCCGTCCACCAATCAGCGCCGTGATCAAGCCCACGATAAACGCCGCATAAAGCCCGACCAACGGATGCACACCGGCGACAAACGCAAAAGCGACGGCCTCGGGAACAAGCGCCAAGGCAACGGTCAGACCCGCCAATAATTCGACGTGAAGTTTGCCGCCATCCTGCACACGCGAGTTCGGCACGAAATCGGCAAAAACCCGGCGGGCCGGCAAACCGGCCAAAATGTTATTTGTCACAGAGGATGTCCAGATTGATCAGTTGTTCGGGCGTCCATGACCCAAAACAATTAAGGATGCACCCCACAATCTGGCATATCTGGCTTGCGTCTGCGGAAACCGCGGCAATTTTGTCAGCATGTCAGGTCACAAGACCGTTTTTTGGGCGACCGAATTATAATTGAGAGCTTGGCTACTCCTCATCGGAGAAAGGCGAGCAGTTAGTCGATGTTCGTGCTGGCAAAGGCCCGTTCCGCGCGTGGAAATCGAACGTGCCGACACCGCCGAGCAGTTCAAAGACGAAGCGCCTGCTTCGAGCCCATGAGCGAAAGTGTGCGCATCGTCGGTGGATGCGGCATTGCTTCCACTATCAATTTTCTCGCTGGGATGTATTTTTGTATCCAAGACACTACTCGGGACAGAAAGGCTTGGCCGTTGATTTCCAGAGAAAGACTTATGGTCGCGACGTTGAATGCTATCGCGGATATCTCTGCAGAGAGCTCTCCACTTGAGGAACGACTTAGTAAATCTCTAGATGAGATCGACAAAAGGTTCGGCTTCCGGCGCAGCGCACTTGTCTACCACTCTCGGGGGACGGCACCCGTGCTCTTTGCACACGCAAGGGGTACCGCAGACGCGGCCACCTTTGGAAATGACATGCGCAATGTGCAGTTCATTTTGTCCAACATGGGAGACAAAGGCGTCATTCGCTCTGCTTTAAATAAGACGAAAAGCATCATCCTGAATGACGTAACCGACGATCCGAGATATCTGGCGGCCGATGAGCATTCAGTTTCCGAAGCGTGCATCGTTCATTCTCTGAGCAAAACGTCAAACCTTGCGCTTAACGTCGAGTCTTCGACGCCTGGAGCGTTTACCGCTCATGAGATCGATTTCTTGACCTCTGTCGCAGATTTTCTTGCGATGATGACGGCGCGGAATGCTTCGTTACTTTTTGACCTTCGAGGCACTTGGCACCGGACGGGAATGGCTTTGCATTGAGGCGCGGTGCGACCAAAGCCGAAGCGCACGTACCCATCTCGATCAGCATCTAAGTCCCTGAACACCATAAGGTCGATAACGCGCGGCCGTTTACTGGTGCACGCTTGTGCAATTCAAATTCACATCGAAACAAGAATGGGATCCAAGGGCCGCAGAAGAATTGCGCCCCCCTTCGGTTGCTTGACCTTGAAGACCGGCTTACTCAGGACACAACAACAAGGACACGACACATGGCCAAGAATAGTTGGAAGATTGCCGTCATCCCGGGCGACGGGATTGGGAAAGAGACCACTCCGGAAGGTCTTCGTGTCTTAGAGGCCGCCTCGAAGCGGTTCGACCTTGGATTTGATTTTGACGATTACGACTTCGCCTCTGCGGACTACTACGTGAAACACGGGCAAATGCTTCCCGATGATTGGAAAGACCGGTTAGGCGGAAGTGATGCGCTGTTTTTTGGAGCAGTCGGATGGCCCGAGGTTGTACCCGATCACATCTCGCTTTGGGGATCGCTCATCCAGTTTCGCCGCGAGTTCGATCAATACGTAAGCCTGCGCCCAGCGCGTGCCATGCCGGGCGTTCCGCTACCATTGGCGGGACGCGCGCCCGGTGACATTGACATGATGATCGTGCGCGAGAACACCGAAGGTGAATATTCCTCGATCGGAGGCAAGATGTTCCCGGGAACCGATCGAGAGATCGTCCTGCAAGAAACCGTGATGAGCCGGGTCGGCGTCGACCGCATTCTGAAATACGCGTTTGATCTGGCGGCAAAACGTGGTGGGCATCTGACATCGGCGACCAAATCCAACGGAATCTCGATCACGATGCCCTATTGGGATGAGCGGGTCGCTGAGATGGCGAAAAAGTACCCCGACATCAAAGTCGACAAGTACCATATCGATATTTTAACGGCGCAATTTGTCCTTCATCCGGACTGGTTCGACGTTGTTGTGGCGTCCAACCTGTTTGGCGATATCCTGTCTGACCTTGGCCCTGCCTGTACCGGCACCATCGGGATCGCGCCCTCCGGAAACATCAACCCCGAAGGTCAATTCCCCTCGCTGTTTGAACCCGTTCACGGCTCTGCGCCGGATATAGCCGGACAAGGGATCGCCAATCCGATCGGCCAGATTTGGGCAGCGGCGATGATGCTGGAACATCTGGGTGCACCCGAGGCCGGCGCGTCAATTGTCACGGCGATCGAGCGGGTACTGTCAGAGGAAGCATTGCGCACGCCTGACCTCGGGGGGCCCGCCGACACCAAAACATGTGGCGCAGCAGTTGCAGATGCTGTGCTGGAAGGGCTGTAAGTGGTCGCGTCAGCTTTCCTTCGGGGCTTTGACGTTCAAAAAGTCCAACTGCCCGAACTTGGCATCAACTTTGCCAGCGCGGGGACGGGACCACCGATATTGCTATTGCACGGTCACCCGCAAACCCATGTGGTCTGGCGCAAAGTTGCCCCACGGCTCGTGGAAGCCGGGTATCAAGTCATTGCACCCGATCTCAGGGGGTATGGCGACAGCGACAAGCCCACCAGTGACCCGTCGCACCTTCCCTATTCCAAAAGGGTCATGGCAGCCGACCAGATCGCCTTGATGAAGCATTTGGGCCACGAAACGTTCTCGGTTGTTGGCCATGATCGTGGTGGCCGGGTCGCGCATCGTCTTGCACTTGATTTTCCGGATGCGGTCCAGCGCTTGGTCGTGCTTGATATTGCTCCGACGCTCACGATGTACGCAAAAACCAATCAGGAATTCGCAACGCGTTACTTCTGGTGGTTTTTCCTGATCCAGCCAGATGGGCTGCCCGAGAAAATGATTGCCTCGGATCCGGAATATTTTCTGCGCAGACACATAGCGGGCCAGGTGAAGATCGATGGGTCCGTGGACGAAGCCGCGATCGCCGAATACCTGCGCAGCTACGGTGACCCAGCCACACTTCATGCGATTTGCGAAGACTACCGCGCGTCCGCCAGCATCGATCTGGAGCACGATCGGGAAGATCAAACCAATCGCATCAACGCGCCATTGCTGGCTATCTGGGGCGAGCACAGCGTTGTTGGTGACCTGTATGACGTGAAAGAGACCTGGCAGGAAAAGGCAAACAACGTCTCGGGTGTCGCTCTGCCATGTGGACATGCCATCCCTGAAGAAGCCCCAGCTGAATTAACCGGTCATATCCTGGAGTTCCTGGCAGGCTAAAACACCGTCAACCGTGCTGTAGCCGTCGCCACTACCGGAGCAACCATCAATAGTTCCACTGCGCGCGCAACGCGTCGTCTTTGGCTTACGCTTTCGTTTTCAGTGTTCTGAACTCAGCTTGGCGATCAAAGCCGAGACGAGATCTTCTTCCGAGTGTTTAAGTGGATCACCAATTCCTTCCGCCAGTCCAACCATGAGGACCAAACCCAAGGTGGCCGAGTGAATTGCAAATGCGGTTTGGCGTGCCTTGTCCGGTGGCCCGTCAAGCCTGTTGGCGAGCGCTTCATATAGCTTTGACGTGGTGGCGTGAATTTTGTCCAAAACTTCGCTGCTACGTGCTTCCTGAATACCCGCCTTGAGCGTTTGGGGCGCAAGGTACATCATTCTGTATCGATCAATGTTCGAAGTATGGAACCGTGTAACGGTTCGCACAAAGGCACCAATTGCTTCATCTGGTGTCTGTGCCGAATTCATACTCGTCGTGACTGCGTTGGCCTCTTCATCCAACCAATCGAGGAACATTGAAGCCAGCAAGTCACTTTTTGAAGGGAACCAGTAGAGCACTGATTGCTTCGCAATGCCAAGTGAACGGGCAATAGTATCAAATGAGACAGCACCAAAGCCGCCTTCAGCGAGCAAATCTTGCGCTGCCTTAATGATCTTTGCGTCGGTTTTGGGGTTGCTCATTCGTTTTCTCTTGATCGCCTACCATTGGTAGTCTATGACTGTCTACCAATGGTAGATTGATGCGTTGAGGTGTCAAGCGATGGAACTGATAAATTTCGACAACCCTGTATTCACCGCATACGTCGTTGCAGCTTCGCTCATGGTATTGAAAATCATGGCGCAAGGATGGATGACGGTGCATCGTATGCTGAAGGTTGGTGCCGGTTGGGCAAGCCCTGAAGACCTAAGGAAGGGGCTCATAAACAAGAACCCGGATCCAACGCAGCTCGAAACCAACGACTACGTCGACCGCTCGCGGAGAATGCATCGAAATGATCTTGAAAATATTCCCGCATTCTGGATCGCTGGATTTCTGTTTGTTTTGACTGGTCCCAATCTGTTGCTGGCGCAGCTTTTGTTCTTTGGCTTTGTCGCCGCGCGTCTTGCGCACTTCTTGGCTTATGCAACAGAGCAGTCCCATGAACTTAGGGCAACGTTCTATACTGTGGGTTCAGTTATCGTGATGTACTTAGCTGGGCATGCAATCTGGGTCGCTGTCAGCTAATGGTGGTTTCGCTGGAAGCTCTGTTCCGCTTTCTAAGGGCTGGCCATAGCTGAAATGAATGATGGTATTGCGTCACAACACTGACTTTGGGTGATTTGTGTAGTCTCCAACTCACTAGAACACGCCACGTACCACAAAACTCGGCACTTCAACGCTCCGGTCCAAAGCCCGTATGAATTGCGACGAGCGGCAAAGCAGAGATGAACAAACGTGCGCATTCGTCTAGCGCCCGTCGCGCAATCGCGGCAAATCTGATTGAGCGACTTCAAGTTTACGAGATGGACTCCAAGCTTCGGAACCCCCGAAACTGACGCTCAGGCTTTAATGGACTCTAACTGACCCATTTCCTGAATTGGCAAAGGTTAGTTGTGTCTCAGGCAACTGCTGACGATCCAACGATGTTCTCGCCGTCAATTTCGAGTTCGACTGGCTCATCGCGCAGTTTTGCAGCAATCACGATTACTAAAGCCGAAGCTATAGGAACGAAGGGAGCGACCAGTACGGAAATTTCAAAAAGAGCAGTCATCGTTAACACCATTAATTGCGAGACTTCTAAATCTCGCGTTACATTTGAACCATTTACAGGTCGCTATAGCGGCCTTGTGGCAATTACATTAACAATTCTAATGCGCCATTAGTAAGGCGAATGTTTGGGCAATTTTGTGGCATTTGCCTTTTTTACGTGGCGTCACAGGCCAAACTAAATCGGTTTGGAACAACTTTAAGACGGAATCATCTTCGAAAAACACAACCAATAAGCGAAGTGACGGGGATGATGAAAAGTAATGAGAGTTAGGCCGTCATGGTAAGTTTGAACCCGTTTGCAAATGCGAACTTTGCATCAAAAGTACTACCACATAACCTTTCAGTCCTACGTTATGGTTGTGGAT
>JAPPOI010000134.1 GCA_028818055.1 Boseongicola sp. | reverse complement strand
TGCTCGCGGCAATCGAAAAAGGCGACCCAGGTGATGCGGCTCAAATCGAAGGCGTTGGCATGATTGTTTGCCCATCGGGACCGCTGTGTCACGCAACGGTGGCTTTTCTTTTGAATACTGAAGAGCCGTTTATGTTGCCCCATCCAATGGAGTTGATGCGGCCTGACTCAGGTGCTCTCTTCGAAGGGCAAATACCCGACGTCGTGACCCCACCTCCATTGTCGATGCGCGCCTGACGCGCTTTTTTGGCTCACAGACTTTTCTGAGAAAAAACCAGCGCGTCCCGTTCTCGGTTGAAGGCCCAACCGGAATTGAATTGGTGCGTGTATTTGCCGGCCTGTCAGTAGCCGAAGCCCGTTGGTTTCGATGCACTCCCAAAAATTCGATAAAGGACCCGAAAATGAATCCTCAAGCAAAGCTGGCGACGCTTTTGATGTTTACTGCCCTAGCAGCGGCAGCCGCGAACGCCGAAAGCACTCGTGTTTTCATTCCCGAAGGCAGTGCCGATGCGATCCGTATCGTCGATGCCCACACTGGACAAAACGTTGGACGCATCTCAGGCATTGAAGCCGTGCACGGCCTCGCTGGGAGTCCAAACTCAAGTTACCTGGTTGCAGGTAGCTATATGGAAGTTGACCGCGAGGATGCTGCCGAAATGTCCAAGCCGGCGGCAGTCAGCGAAGATGAGCACGCGGCACACCACGCGAAGCCCAAGCAAGCCCTAGGTCCGAAGGATGCGGGTATCAGCCTGTTGTCAGTGATCGACGCAGCATCTGGTGACCTGCTTCGCAAAATCGAAGTTCCGGGCGCTGTGCACCACGTAGCAGTATCGCCGGATGGGCGTTTCGCGGTCTCTACTCATCCTAATGGCGATGGGATCTCTGTTGTTGATCTTGAAAGCTTCGAATTGTTCGCTTGGATTCTAACTGGCCCAATGCCGAACTATGCGGTTTTTGGTACCGATCCGGGAATTGTCTATATCTCGAACGCTGGCAATGGGACAGTCAGCGAGGTCGATCTTGAGCTTGGAATCGTTCGCCGAAACATCATCGCGGGCGAAGCGCCCGAGCATCTAACCATGAGTTCTGATGGCGGCACGCTTTATGTCGCCGATGCAGACATTGGCCGGATCGTCGAGATTGATCTGGCAACCGGGCGCGATGTGCGCACATTTGAAATCGGTGGCGAAATCCATGGTTTGGATGTGACAGATGACCAGACTCACTTGCTGGTTGCCGCAAAAGAGACGGATCGGATCGTTTCCATCGACCTTAAATCCGGAAACATCATCGAAGCTGTTCTGTCCCCTGCGCCGTACCATCTGACAACGATCCTCGGGACGGGCTCAGTCTTTGTGTCAAGTCGTGACGAACCGAAAGTCTGGATAGTCGATGCCAAAACTCTGGCCGCTACAAAGGAGATTCCGATCGAGGGCGAGGGGCATCAGATGGTCGCTCTGAGCAATTAGACGGTTGTGACTCGCGAAAGGTGAATGGAGAACGAGATGAGCTTCCACGGCCAACCAACACTCCGTTTTTTGGGCGCGGCGGGTACCGTAACGGGCTCGCGTTACCTCGTGGAATGGAGGCAACGCCGGATCCTGATCGATTGTGGGCTATTCCAGGGCTTTAAGCAATTGCGCAGGCGGAACCGGAAACCCTTTCCTGTGCGACCAAGCACGATCGACGCCGTGCTTCTGACGCATGCGCATCTTGATCACTCCGGTTATCTCCCGGCGTTGGTTCGTGCAGGATTTCGTGGCCGAGTGCTCTGCACCCCGGCCACGAAAGAACTTTGCGGTTTGATCCTGCCCGACAGCGGCCATTTGCAGGAAGAAGAGGCGAAGTACGCCCGTCGCAAAAAGTACTCAGAGCACAAAAAGCCCACGCCTCTCTATACCTTGAAGGATGCCCGGGCGGCTCTGGAGCGGTTTGACACCGTGGCGTTCAACGAACGTGTCGATCTTGGAGAGGGCATCCATGCCGAGTTCATTCCCGCAGGCCACCTGCTGGGGGCAGCGCAAATTCTGCTAACAATCAACGGCACCACGGTGCATTTCAGCGGCGACTTGGGGCATGACAAAGATCCCTTGATGCGCGCGCCGGTTCCGTTCGGTGGTGCGGATGTGCTGGTCTGCGAGTCCACCTACGGCAACCGCAAGCACCCTGAAATCGATCCCGAGGCGGAACTTGCGCCAAAACTAAAACGGACATTCGAGCGCGGTGGAACTGTGCTAATCCCTTCCTTCGCCGTGGGCCGCGCACAGGGTCTTATGTACCACGTCGCCCGGCTAATGAAGCGCGAGGAAATCCCTTACGTTCCGGTTTTTCTCAACAGTCCAATGGCCGTAGATGCGACCGAAATTTATCACCGGCATCACAGTGAGCATCACGTCAACTGGGACGACTGTGTGAACATGTTCCGCGTGGCAAAGCGTGTGAACACAGTCGAACAGTCAAAAGACCTCAACACTCGGCTGGGTCCGATGATCATCATTTCCGCCAGCGGAATGCTGACCGGTGGGCGAATCTTGCACCATCTGATCAGTTTTGGTGGCGACCGACGGAATACCATCGTTCTGTCTGGATTTCAGGCCGGTGGCACCCGAGGTGCTGCTTTGGCTGGTGGTGCACGTAGCCTTCGCATTTTTGGAAAAGAGCACAGGATCAACGCCGAGGTCGTACAACTCGAAACCTTCTCGGGACACGCCGATGCTGACGAGATACTGGCATGGATGCGCTCTTCACCACCGCCGCGCATGACTTTCCTAACCCATGGCGAGCCCGAGGCCGCAGATACGCTGCGTCGTCGCGTCGCCTATGAACTTGGCCGCAACGTCCGTGTTCCCGAGCACTTGGAAACCATACGGTTGGATGCACCGAAATGACTGAAAACCACAACTCTCTGACACTGATGCCAGCCCAAATCGACACATTCCGTCAGCCGGTCGTGTTCATGCGTGAAGACTGTCATGTCTGCCAATCCGAAGGATTTGGGACTCATGCGCGCATAGAGATAGAAGTCGCAGACAAAAAGATAATTGCGACGCTGAACGTAGTCACTGGCGGTGAATGGCTACCGCCGGAAACTGCTGCTCTCAGTGATGCGGCTTGGGAAGCGCTTGCCGTAAAGACGGGTGATGTTGGCCGGGTTTCCCACCCTGAACCACCAGCGTCAACCTCGGCAATCCGAACCAAAGTATATGGTGGGCGACTGGACGAAGCGGCCTGCCGGACGATTATCTCTGACACCATCCAAAGGCGACTATCAGACCTTGATCTCGCTGCATTCGTGACCTCCTGTGCTGGTGATCGGATGGACGAAGCCGAAACCATCGCATTGACGCTGGCCATGCGAGACGCGGGCGCGCAGATTGACTGGGGCAAGGGACCCGTTCTCGATAAGCATTGTGTCGGGGGGCTGCCGGGCAACCGAACAACACCCATCGTTGTGGCGATCGTGGCGGCCGCGGGGCACCTTATTCCGAAAACATCCAGTCGCGCGATCACTTCGCCCGCGGGCACCGCCGATACTATGGAGGTCATGGCACCTGTCGCATTGGACCAGACCGCGATGCGCCGCGTCGTCGGAGCCGTGGGCGGCTGCATCGTTTGGGGCGGCGGGCTGGACCTTAGCCCGGCCGACGACATGCTGATCCGGATCGAACGTCCGCTCGACTTTGACAGCGAGGGGCAGATGGTGGCCAGTATACTGTCCAAGAAAGCGGCTGCTGGGTCTAGCCACGTGCTGATTGACATGCCAATTGGGCCTACGGCAAAGGTGCGCACCGAAGCAGCCGCTAAAGCACTTGTTGATAGACTTCAGGCGGTTGCCGCAGCACTCGGCCAAACGCTTTCAATTCATAGAAGCGATGGTTCCTCACCTGTGGGACGTGGGATCGGCCCCGCACTCGAGGCACTTGATGTATTGGCCGTTCTGAGACGTAGCCCAGAGGCACCGGTAGATCTTCGCGAGCGTGCGCTCGATGTTGCCGGTGCCCTGCTAGATCTTGTTGAGCCCAACGGACGAAAACGTGCCTGGGAACTACTGGATGGCGGCCGGGCCGAGGCAAAGTTCATGGCGATCTGTGCAGCGCAAGGGGGGTTCACTGAACCCGGCGAAGCGCCAAAAGTGCAGCCGGTTAATGCCGACCGCGCTGGAAGAATTACCGCAATCGACAACCGTCGCATCGCCAAGATCGCGAAGCTTGCAGGTGCGCCGGGCCGCAAGACATCGGGCGTACTACTGCACGCGCGCTTGGGTGACACCGTCGACATCGGACAACCTTTGTTTGAAGTTCATGCGGAGACACGTGGTGAACTTGACTGGGCGCTCGACTACGCCGCCAGTGGCGAGAGTGCGTTCCGCGTGGAGGATGCGCCATGACCGCCCTCATCCTCGCCTTTCCGGGAATAGAAGCCTTGGCCAAAGACCTTGCCAACCGCTTGGGTGCAGAAACGGCTACCATCGACATTCACCGGTTCCCAGACGGTGAGAGCTTGGTGGCGTTGCCTGAAAATATCGAAGGCCGCGATGTCATTTTTCTGGCTACGCTACGCGATCCCGACGTGCTGGCATTGCCACTGCGGTTTGCGGCGGCAACAGCGCGCGAACTTGGGGTCCTTCGCGTCGGTCTTGTCGCGCCGTATCTCGGGTATATGCGACAGGACAAACGGTTCGCGCCCGGTCAAGCCGTGACGGCACCACTGTTCGCGCAGTTTTTGGAAGACAGTTTTGATTGGCTGGTCACTGCCGATCCACACTTGCACCGAATTCCGTCATTGGACCGGATCTTCGGCATTCCCGCGATCCGAGTAAAAGCCGCGCCGTTGATTGCCGACTGGATCGGGCGCGAGGTGCCGGATGCCGTTATCTTGGGTCCCGACAGCGAAAGTCAGCAGTGGGTTGCCGAGGTCGCACGCATAGCAGAACGGCCTTTTGAAGTTCTGACGAAGGTCCGTTCTGGCGACAGGCAGGTGGACATCAGTGTGCCCGAAAGCAGTGCATTGAAGCACGGGACACCTGTTGTCCTCGACGACATTGCCTCCTCCGGGCGGACGATGATCCGTGCGATAGAGCATTTGATCGCTGCCGGATCCAGTCCACCCATCTGTGTGATCATTCACGCGGTCTTCGCTGGAAGCGCCTACGAGGACGTCCTCGCGGCCGGCGCCGCGCGCGTGATTACGACAGACAGCATTCCACACATAACCAACGCCATTACTCTGGCCGATCCGCTGGCTGCCAGCATCACGTTTGCGATGTCGGCTATTGTTGAATCACCAGATGGACAGAACTCCGGCCGCTCGAACGAATTTCCAATGGAACTGAAGACATGAAAAATCACCAGCACCACGCCGACGCCAATGAACACGCAACCGTCTACGTCTGCCCGATGCATCCGGACGTCCGGCAGAATGGGCCCGGCGATTGCCCCAAATGCGGAATGCACCTTGTTCCCGAAAGCGAAGTCGACGAGCACGCGCATCATGGCCACCACGCGCATGAGCATCATGGCCATGAAAGCAATGATGGCGGCGATTATGACACCGTGCCCGCTGGCTATTCCGGAGCGGTCTATACCTGCCCGATGCACGCCGAAGTTCGGCAAACACATCCTGGTTCATGCCCGATCTGCGGAATGGGTTTGGAACTAGAAAGCGCGGCCATGGCCGAGGAAGGCCCCAATCCGGAACTGGTGGATTTCACTCGCAGGTTCTGGGTCGGCGCAGTTCTGACGATCCCGCTTTTGGTCTTCACCATGGGGCCCTATGTCGGGTTTCCGGGAGTGCGTGAGGTTTTTGGCGAACGCGCCACGCTCTGGATCGAGCTGGTGCTCGGCACTCCGGTAGTCTGGTGGTGCGGATGGCCATTCATGGTGCGCGGGTGGAATTCTTTCCGGACGTGGAACCTGAATATGTTCTCGCTGATCTCCATGGGTGTACTAGCCGCATGGGCTTTCAGCGTCGTTGCTGTCTTGGTGCCCGATATCTTCCCCGATGGCTTCCGTGATGCCGAAGGGCACGTCGGCGTTTATTTTGAGGCGGCAGCGGTGATCGTCACACTGGTTCTTCTAGGCCAGGTTATGGAACTGCGCGCCCGCGAGGGCACTGGCAAGGCGATCCGGGCGTTGTTGGACTTGGCGGCCAAGACAGCGCGGATCATTCGGGATAATGGGAAAGAAGAGGAAATCCCCCTTGAAGACGTGCAGGTCGGTGACCGTTTGCGCGTACGACCAGGAGACAAGGTTCCTGTTGATGGACGTGTAATTGACGGCAGGTCATCCATCGATGAAAGCATGATCACGGGCGAACCGATACCTGTAGAAAAAGTTGCGGGTGAGACCGTCACTGGTGCCACCATCAACGGCACCGGTTCGCTGGTTATCGAGGCAACCCGCGTCGGCGCAGACACGATGCTGAGCCAGATTGTTGAGATGGTGTCCAACGCGCAGCGCTCGCGGGCGCCTATTCAGAAATATGCCGACCGGGTTGCGGGATTCTTCGTGCCTGCTGTCATTGCCATTGCAGTCCTCGCCTTCATCGGTTGGGCAATCTGGGGTCCCGATCCGGCATTATCCTATGCGTTGATATCGGCGGTGGCGGTTCTCATCATTGCCTGCCCCTGTGCTCTTGGTCTCGCCACACCAATGTCGATTATGACCGCCACTGGGCGTGGAGCGCAGGCAGGTGTTCTGATCAAAAATGCCGAAGCGCTGGAGCGGTTTGAAAAGGTCGATACCCTGATTGTCGACAAGACCGGAACGCTGACCATGGGCAAACCTCGCCTAACAGCCGTATTGCCCGAGAAAGGTTACGACGAGGCTGACGTGCTGCGCCTCGCAGCAACGCTTGAAAAAGGCTCGGAGCATCCGCTTGCCGAGGCGATTGTTGAAGGCGCGGAGCAACGCAGCGTCCCGATAGGAGACGCCAGCGATTTCGAAGCTGTGACCGGCAAGGGCGTGAAGGGGACAGTTGATGGAAAAACTGTCGCGTTGGGCAACCGCAAGCTCGTGGAAGATCTGGGGCTGGAGGCGGGTCATCTTGTTGACGCAGCCAACGCTCGTCGTGACGAGGGCGAGACAGTCATGTTCGTTGTTGTCGACGGTGCCGTCGCCGGTCTTGTCTGCGTCTCGGACCCCGTAAAGGAAACCACACCCGCGGCGCTTAAGGCCCTGCACGAGTTGGGCTTCCGCATCATTATGGCAACCGGCGATAATGAGCGCACCGCCAAGGCGGTTGCAGCGCGGTTGGGCATCGACGAGATTCGCGCCGATGTCCTGCCGGAGGACAAGGCGGCAATCATCAAGCAACTGCAAGCCAAAGGTGCAAAGGTTGCCATGGCAGGCGACGGGGTGAACGACGCGCCTGCGCTGGCTCAGGCCGACGTCGGCATCGCCATGGGCACTGGCGCCGACGTTGCAATTGAAAGCGCCGGGATCACTCTGGTCAAAGGCAACCTTGATGGCATCGTCCGGGCCCGCAGACTGGCGCGAGCCACCATGCGCAACATCCGGCAGAACCTGTTCTTCGCGCTAATCTACAACGCCAGCGGCGTGCCGGTGGCCGCGGGCCTTCTGTTCCCATTCTTTGGTATCTTGATCAGCCCGATGTTTGCTGCCTTCGCAATGAGCGCTTCATCGATCTCGGTCGTACTCAACTCGCTGCGGCTACGCGGCGCCAAGATTTGAAAAGGATTTTCGAGGCCATGCAACGCAACATCGATCATGAAAACACCAAGGCGATCCGAGAGGGCTCGCAGTCGTCGTCCTGGAAATCCCGAACCGGGATCATTCTGATTGTAGCAATGGTTATTGCCGGACTTTTGGTTGGCTACGAGCATCGGGTCCACATCCTATCAAGTGAATTGCTACTTTGGCTTCCACTGTTGGTTTGTGTTGGCATGCACTTCTTCATGCATGGCGGACATGGCGGGCATGGATCAGGTGGAGGTGACAAGCCATGACAGAAACCTTCCCTTCCTATGGGCTATGGCTGCTTGTCCTGGTCAATTCTACGGTCTTTATCTTTTTTGCTCTCAGTTTCTTCAAGCCGCGGACATCGCGTGACTGGCGCAGCTTCGGCGCTCTAAGCGCCTTTATCGTCGCCCTTTTTGTCGAGATGTATGGGTTTCCATTGACGATCTTCTTTCTGTCGGGGTGGCTACAAACCAACTGGCCCGGGATCGATTGGTTTGCGCATGATAGCGGTCACTTGCTGGAAGTGTTCTTCGGTTGGCGCTCAAACCCCCATTTCGGACCGTTTCATGTATTCAGCTACGTTTTGATCGGGGGTGGACTATGGCTGATGTCAGTCGCGTGGCGCCACCTCTGGAGCGCGCAACGGCACGGACGTCTGGCGGTTACCGGACCCTACGCACGCATCCGTCATCCTCAATATGTCGGTTTTGTTCTGATCATGGCCGGATTCTTGTTGCAATGGCCGACAATACTCACGCTTGCAATGTTTCCGGTGCTCGTCTGGATGTACGCGCGGCTCGCCAAGAGCGAAGAAGCCGACAATCACGCGAGATACGGCCAAGAGTGGGCGCGCTACGCAAGCCAAATCCCCGCATTCGTTCCTCGGCTGCACGCGCCCGATGCTGCACTGAACAACACGGGTCAAGGAGGCGCTCGTGGATCATAGCGGAATACCAAAGTGTTCGGATGACTCAACTAACCGTTCCGGCGAGGCGGTATCGGCCACCAGCGCGGCGACCGACATGTGGTTGTACGGCGCCTTAACCGTGAGCGGCACATCAGTTGTTGTTTTGGTGGTTTCCTTGACCCTTGGGAGTGTTTTGAAATGACAGCACGATTGCTGATATTCGCAACTGCCCTGACCAGCTTGGGAGCGTCGACAAGCGCCCACGAATTCACTGCAGGACTGCACGTGGCTGGGCCCGGCTCGGAGACCCGAATGGCGGAGATTGTTGCCGGGTTCCTATTAGCGGCGGACGAGCGCGATGGGCATGAAGGCGAAACCTCTGATGGGCATCTTGGCGGGGTTGATGTGCAAATCCTCTTGTTGCCGCGTGGCACGGGGGCGGGCATCTCAGGCCTTTTTGGACATCCCGCAGAAACACCCGATGTGGTCATCCGCTTCGGTGCGAACGCCGCTCTGGTCGTGGATATCGCACCCGGAACGCCCGTCGTCGAAATCGGAAAACTTCCACCTGATCAGGATTGGAGGCAAAGCGAATTTGCCGCGCGTTATCAAGCAACGTATGGCACTCCGCCAACGCGAGACGCTGCACAGGGCTACAACGAAGCCCGCCGGCTTGACATGGCGATACGACCCCTCGACGGGCTTTCGCCAGCATCGGCATTTCATTCGGCAATCGCTTCCACCAAGGGAGGTTTGAAATGGTGAGGTCCACTACAGTTAGACGGCATCTGGTTGTCATTTTGATCGCAGCGGGGGTGACCTATGCTTTTTTGGCATCGCGGGCCGAATGGTCTGAAATGCATCGATACAACAGGGCTTTCGGTGATGTGTCGCTTATTCTGGTGTCACTCGCCATGGTTCTTGGACCACTGATGCGCGTGACGAGTTGGAGGTGGGTCCGCACGCTTTTGCCTTACCGGCGCGAATTTGGCATCTACGCGGTTGTTGCAGCGTTGATCCACACGATTATCATCTTAGTAGGTTGGGTTGAACTGGACCTTTGGCGCCTATTCGGCTTCGAATTTCACCCAAACCTTCAGCGATACGTGATGCTTCAGCATGGGTTTGCGTTGGCAAACGCCGTTGGAATCGTGGCCCTGGTCTATGGAATAGTTCTGGCCTTGACGTCGAATGACTTTAGTCAGCGCCTGCTTGGGCAAAGCGTCTGGAAATTTTTGCAGCAAGGCGCATACATTCTGTGGTGGCTTGCGGTTCTCCACACCGCCTATTTCCTGTTCGTTCATTTTCTCGATTTCCACCGACAGATACCTGAACCGAATTGGGCGCAGTGGCCGTTCATAGGCCTGATACTCGCCGTTATGGCGTTGCAGCTTTTTGCAACGCTGGGTACATGGCGCCGTCAGCGCGCGCGTGCCGATGGCCGAGTGGCGGACCAAGGTCAAAGCGGGAAACGACGCCAATGACCGATTACACCCACATGACGAAACATCGAGCTGGCGAAGGATTTGTCAGCCTGACTAACGCGATGGACATCGCTCCCGCGGCAGTGATCGAGACTGGCAAGTTTTGCACCACTGCAGAAAGCGCCTTGTTCAATTCTCTTGAGCAAAATTTCCGTCGATTGCGGAGAGCGAAGATATGACACGGCATGTCTGGCTTCTTGGCGGTACTGGAAAAGTCGGCGACCACGCGGCCCGCTTGCTGGTGGCTGAAGGGTTGGAAGTGACGACCGTATCGAGACGCTCTGCCAATCCTGGCAGGTCCTACCGGCATATCAGCCTAGATCTTGCGACGCCCGAGACCGCATTGCCCGTTCAGGTAGGCGACATCGCTGTCAATTTAACCGAGGCGACTTCGACGGAACACATACTCTCGATCCTTCAGCACGGCGCTGCATTTCTCGAAACCTCGGCGACAGCCGAATACGTCTTGCCAAAACGCGAAGCCGTTCGCGTGGCCAACCTCCCGGGCACGCTTGTCGACTGCGTCGGAGTTGCCCCAGGTCTGACCAATCTGATGGCCCATGAGATGCGTCGCGCACACCCCAACCTGCGGCATTTGCACATCGGAGGGGAGCTGGGCCTCGGCGAACACGCGGGCGCAGCAGCGACGCGGTGGTTTTTGGCCAGTCTCGGTGCGGCCACAACCGCGAAGATCGACGCTGATTGGCAAAAGGTGCCAACCGGTTTCCTGTCCCAAAAGTTTCCTTTCCAGAAGGGACGCTCTTCGCGTCTCGCTGTCGGATTTCCTTTTGTCGAACAGGCGTTGCTGGCTCAAGAGTTCGGGAACGATGTAGAAAGCGTCCTGACATACCTCGCATTCTCGCCACCGTGGGTGACACGCCTGCTTTGGACGGCCTTGCGCCTTGGAATGGGGCCACTGGCTAGCCGCAAGGCAGACGGTCTGACTCGTTTGCTGCTGCGTGTTCCCCAAATCGGAGAGACCAGTACCCGCGTCGTAGTGACGGGGAAAGACGACGACGGCCATAGTGCATGGCTCAGGCTGGAAACCGGCGAGCAGAGCCGTGCAACCGCCGCTATCGTCGTTGCAACGACATTGGCATTTGATCCGGCGCGGCCAATGTCGATTTCCAGTATTGCGGACTGGCTGTCGTTGGACGACGCGGTCGCGGTCCTAAAGCAAACGCATGCCCAGACTCGCATGACCCGGTCGAACGAAGTGGAGCGTGATGCAGTAACTGCCAAATCTGGCCAGAACACGAAAGAAGCAACTCTTTGAAACAACATCAGGACCACAAAGAGGACAGAGAAACTATCAGCCTGACCAGCGCGGTGGCCATGGGCACCGGGGTTATGATCGGAGCGGGTATTTTTGCGCTGACTGGTCAAATCGCCGGGCTTGCGGGGCCATGGTTCCCTTTGAGCTTCATTGCCGGTGCCATCGTTACGGCATTCAGCGCCTATACCTATATTGCCATGTCCAATCGTTGGCCATCATCCGGCGGCATCGCGATGATCCTAACCAAGGCTTATGGGCCTGGCGCCGTCGCTGCGGCGGCGTCGTTGTTGATGGCTTTGTCAATGGTGATCAACGAAAGTCTGGTGGCGCGAACATTTGCCACTTATGCGCTCAGACCCTTCGACATCGAAGGCGGGCCGCTGGTCCCAATCATTGCAGTCGGGCTCATTATCTTTGCATACTTGGTGAACGTGTCTGGCAACAGATCCGTTGGGCTTCTGTCGGTCCTGATGTCTGGCCTCAAGATTGGGGGGATTGCACTTTTCGGAATTGCGGCGATTTGGGCGAGCCGCGGCCTGGAATTGGCGTCCGCGCCTTCGGAAGAATTTGCACCGCTTGGCTTTGTTGCGTCTGTTGCGTTGTCAATTCTCGCGTTCAAAGGTTTCACAACGATCACAAATTCGGGTGGAGAGATCACTGACCCACACCGGAATGTCGGTCGCACAATTATGATTTCAATTGTGATTTGCGCGGTCACGTATTTGCTCGTTGCCGTGGCGATCGGGTCGAGCCTGACCTCTGATCAAATCTCGTCGGCACGCGATTACGCGTTGGCCGAAGCCGCCGAGCCAGTTTTGGGCCGCATCGGATTTTACTTGACGGTCGCACTGGCGATGATTGCCACCGCTTCGGGGCTGATTGCCAGTGTTTTTGCCGTCTCACGCATGCTGACAATGCTAACTGATATGAAGATGATCCCACATAGCCATTTTGGGATGTCCGGAACAATCCGATCGCACATACTTGTCTACACGGTTGTCATCGCCGGGACGCTTGCGGTGCTGTTCGACCTTTCGCGCATCGCGTCGTTGGGCGCGTTCTTCTACTTGATAATGGACATGGCAGTGCACTGGGGAGTTTGGAGCCGCCTAAGAAATGAGATCGGCGCACGCGGTTGGATTCTGCTTACGGCCCTTGCACTCGACGGGTTGGTACTTGTCGCCTTCACCGGGCTCAAACTGCAATCCGACCCGATGATCGTCGTCTATGCCGCCGTCGGTATCGTCGCGGTGTTTCTCTACGAACGATATTTTCTTGAGTCTTGGGTTGAAGAACAGCCAGGGGGGCCACAAGGCGCAATGTAATGCTCTGGCGCACGACACACAGCCACTATTTCAACCTCGCGATTTTTGGGGTTCTGGGGTGGCTTGTGGCCTGGGTTTCAGAGACGCCTTACTTATGGCCAGTCTGGACCGCTGCGCTTTTTGCAGCGGCAATCGTGCTCAAGATCATTTGGTTGGCAAGCAATGTCTGCCGCCGAAAAGGGCCTGTAGATACACTCGTTTGGCGGGTGACAAGAGCTTGCATCCTGATGACGCTGTCGCCTGCCTTGGCGCGAGTCTTGGACGCGCGAGAGATCAGCGATGCAACGGGCCATCATCGTCATCTTCCTGTTGAGATCGGGCGGATTGTCGATGCAGTCGAACCTATGGCGGTACGCCTACGCTGGACCGCATCCCTGCAAGATTTACCAAGTTTTGGGAACCGGCTGATGGTGGAATTGGCCATATTTACGACCGCGGCGTATCGGGTGCTTCTTGATGCGGGCTTTTCGGTAGAAAACGCGCGAAGCGTGGTGTCCGATACCGGTTGGATCGTCTATTCCGCCATGTTGCGTCTAACTTCCTTGCCGTTCCGTTGGACCAGTCGCGATCCGGCTAAGCGTTTACGCCGGACCATTCAAACGTTGCTGCGGTTTCCATTCGACGCGTCAGGTGCGCCTGGCTACGCGGTTAAAACGCGCCCCACCGAAAAAGGGATCGAAACGCATTTCACCCATTGCCCGCCACAATCCTTCGTACGGAGCCTGATCGTCCACGACGACAGAGGCGATCTTGAAGCTTTCAAGCATAGTTGGTGCCGGTATGACTGGCCCGGGGCGGACCTGATCGCGGACGATGGAAGGCGCGGTCACTATTGGCGACCACACACGCTGTCTCATGGCGACAGCGTTTGCGACATGTGCTGGCGCGGAACCGCAGTAGGTTTGCTGACTCAATCTCAAGACCATCTTCATGACAAGGAGAGCACTGCAGAGATTTTGGAAACCACTGATGGAGGTCAACATGACGTATGACATTGAAACGCAAAGTCGGCTGGCTCCGCTGACTCACAGTCGCGCAACCTTCGTTCTTGGTTTGGCGATTCTGATGACGGCCGCAGCAGAAATTTTCTATCTTATCGTCTGGGGTACTTGGTTGTTTCCAGAGGGAAGTTGGCTGGGCAAGCTGGTGTGGACCCTCACATGCGGCATCGCCATGGGTGCAGTAATGGGCGCCGTGACACTGCTTTTGGCTGAACCGCGACGGGGACAGCCGGCAGCTTTCTGGATTGCCGCCGCATCAGTCGCTGTTGTCGGTAGCTATTGCGCTTGGCTCTGTAGCCGGATCGACGCCCAGTTCGATTATTTCGGCGGTTCGGAGCACAGCATCCATTTTATCACCTCTGGTGTTCTTCCCGCGCTCGCCGGAGGCGTCCTCTTTGGCTGGCTTCTTTATCTGAGGCCGGAGTCAAAACTGAACCAAAACTGAAGGAGTAAAATCGATGAAACGGATCACGATTAGCTTGGGACTTCTTATGGCCTTCGCCACAACTCCGGCAATTGGCGAAGATGGGAGCTCTCATGGCATGCAGCAGATGATGTCGCCGGGACTTATGCTGCCGAACATGGATTCAAGACGGGGCAGGGCGCTCTTTGCCGAAAAGGGGTGCGTTGTATGCCATTCGGTCAATGACGTTGGCGGCGAAGACGCGCCAATGCTGGATGCCGAATTCATGGATGAGGTCATGAACCCATTCGAATTTGCCGCACGTATGTGGCGTGGTGCTGGGGCAATGGTCGCATTGCAGGAAGACGAAATGGGCGGCCAGATTGATCTGACCGGGCAGGAGTTGGCCGACATCATCGCCTTTGTGCATGACGAAAAAGAACAGATGATTTTCTCCGAAGCCGATATTCCGGAAGAGATTGAAGAGATGATGCATCACGAGGGTGAAGAAGATCACCACGAGGCTGGAGAAGAAGACGATCATGGCTGATGGACTTTGACCTGTGAGCCTATCTGCATGGGTATCAAAAGGAGGCCTGGAAAATGCCCGAGTTCGCAGATCCAAATAGTGCGACATCCCGACGGGATTTCATCTACTACGCAACGGCAGGCGCTGGGGCGGTCGCAACCGGCGCCGCAGTTTGGCCCTTGATCGACAGCATGAATCCCAGCGCTGATGTGAGGGCCTTGTCCGTGGTAGAGGTTGACCTAAGCGGGTTGCCTCCGGGAATTCGGATTACGGTCAAGTGGAATGGCAAACCAGTTTTCATCGATCACCGCACCGAAGAGAGGATTGAAAAAGCGCGCGCAGATGACGCGGCGGATTTGCCCGATCCGGCGGTCGACGCCGACCGCGCCATCAGGTCGGAATGGCTGATTGTGGTAGGAGTGTGCACGCATCTTGGTTGTATTCCGCTTGGGCAACGCGGCAGCGATCCGCTTGGCGAATGGGACGGCTGGTTTTGCCCGTGCCATGGCTCGCACTACGATACTG
>JAPPOI010000046.1 GCA_028818055.1 Boseongicola sp. | reverse complement strand
GGCGCGCAAAATCTGCCGGAGTCGGCAGAAGACCCCGATGTAGTTCAGAGCCGGTGGTCAGACCGAGTGACCGACGTCGTGATTTCCGGGCCTGTCGGTGTAGACCAGTTGGCGAACTTCGCCGACGAATTTGTGGCTCGTCTGTTCGCTGAAGGAATTACACGCACCACAATTCGCGGTTTGGCCGCACCCGAGACAATTGTTGAGGTGACGTCGTTGGATTTGATCCGACACGATATCTCGATGCACGAAATCGCGGCCGCCATCGGGGCCGAGGTTGAAACCAATCCGGCAGGAGACGTCAGTGGTGCGTCGCGCGTTCGGACAGGTGTGGCGAAACGGTCTGCGGACCAGATCGAAGCAATTGTTCTGCGCACAGGCGATGACGGAAACCAACTGACGGTCGGCGATGTAGCCCGTGTCAGAGTAGAAGGCGTGGATCGTGAGCGCGCCTACTTTGTCGGGCCGGAACCTGCGATTTCCATCCGCGTCGATAGGTCAGCGACCGGTGATGCCATTCGCATGCAACGCCAAGTCGAAGAGGTGACTGCAGAAATGCAGTCAACTTTGCCGGAAAATGTAGAGATCGCATTGATCCGCACTTTGGCTGAATCCATTACAGGCCGTCTGAATATTCTTTTGGATAACGGCTTGGTCGGGCTTGGGCTGGTTGTCGCACTTCTGTTCCTTTTCTTAAACGCGCGAACAGCATTTTGGGTGGCCGCCGGTATTCCGGTCGCGATGGTGGCTGCGGTTGCCATGATGTACGTGGCCGGATTGACAATAAACATGATCTCGCTTTTCGCGCTGATCATTACCTTGGGCATTGTCGTCGACGACGCAATCGTCGTTGGCGAACACGCAGACTTCCGTGCGAGGAGGCTGGGTGAGGACCCGACGACGGCTGCAGAAAACGCTGCGCGGCGGATGTTTGTTCCTGTGTTTTCGGCCACGATCACGACAATCATTGCTTTCTTTGGCCTTGTCGCGATCGGAGGACGATTTGGTGACTTGATCGCAGATATCCCATTTACGGTCATCGTTGTTCTTATCGCGTCATTGGTCGAATGCTTCATCATTTTGCCGAACCATATGAAGCACGCCTTGATCCATACTGCGCAAGAGCACTGGTATGATTGGCCGTCGCGGCAGGTCAATAAGGGCTTCCGCTGGTTCCGCGACAATATCTTTCGTTCGTTCATGGGTGCTGTCATTTGGGCCCGCTACCCGGTGATCGCCGCGGTCGTTGTGATACTGGCGACCCAGGCTGTTCTGTTCATAGGGGGCGACGTCAAATGGCGCTTTTTCAATGCGCCGGAGCGTAGTTCAGTGACAGGCAATTTCGCGATGGTGCCAGGCGCTACGCGCGATGACACTTTCGAAGTCATGAGGACCCTTCAAAAAACTGTCGAGGACCTTGGTGCGAAATACGAAGAAGAGCACGGACGTAATCCAATCAAATTCGCATTGGCCGAGATCGGTGGCACAACTGGTCGCGGATTGGCGGGCCAGGACACAAAGGACTCCTCTCAGCTGGGATCTATTGCGATCGAATTGATCGACGCCGATTTGCGTCCGTATTCGAGTTTTGCGTTTGTTGCCGAACTTCAGGACGCGGTTCCGCGGCATCCAATGCTTGAAACAATCAGCTTCCGTGGATGGAGGTCTGGGCCGGGAGGCGATGCAATTCATGTTGAGCTATCCGGCGCAAGCGCTGATCAGTTGAAGTCGGCTGCGGAGGCATTGAAGACGCGATTGGCCATCTATCCAGAAGTCTCTGCGCTGGAAGACAGCCTGTCGTACGACAAAGAGGAATTGGTACTTGAGCTGACTCCGCAAGGCCAAGCGCTTGGGCTGACCATAGACGATCTGGGTTCCGTTCTGCGTGCACGTCTGGCCGGAGTGGAGGCCGCAACCTATCCGGATGGCCCGCGGTCAGCGTCCATTCGTGTCGAGCTACCAGATGGCGAACTCACAGCGGACTTTCTGGACCGCATGCTGATCCGCACCGGACCCGCTGCAAGTGGTGAAGGAAATTACGTTCCGCTTGCGGATATTGTGACCGTTGAACGCCGCGTTGGCTTTTCGACTGTGGTTCGCGAAAACGGCGTGCGCGTCGTGTCGGTTACAGGAGATTTGTCAGAGGATGATCCTGCCAGAGCCGAAGAGATCTCGGTCGAGATACGTGAAGTTGTTCTTCCTGACCTTCAGGAAACTTTCGGCATTTCGACTTCAATGGCGGGCTTGGCCGAGCAGGAAAGGGACTTCCTGTCTGACGCCTTAACGGGTCTCATCCTGTGCCTTGCCGGTATTTATGTGACCCTTTGTTGGGTGTTTGGCAGCTGGTCGCGCCCGCTTGTAGTGATGGGAATCATTCCCTTCGGCCTCGTAGGTGCGATTTGGGGACATTACGTCTGGGATATCCCGCTTTCGATGTTCTCGGTTGTCGGCTTGATTGGGATGGTTGGCATAATCATCAATGACTCGATCGTGTTGGTCACAACGATTGACGAATACGCCGAAGATCGAGGTTTGTTTCCCGCAATCATTGATGCTGCGTCGGACAGGCTACGACCTGTAATTTTGACGACACTAACAACTGTGCTCGGCCTAACACCTTTGCTTTATGAAACCTCTCGCGACGCACAATTCCTGAAACCCACGATCATCACACTAACGTACGGGCTGGGCTTTGGTTTGGTGTTGGTGCTTCTGGTGGTGCCTGCACTAGTCGCGATTGGTCACGATTTGGGACGCAACACCCGGGCAGCCCGCAGAGCTTTCGTTGGCCGTGCACCAGGTATCAGGCCGCTTGGCATCCTGTTGTCGATGGCAATCGCCGCTTGGTTTGCCGCGACTTTGGGATCGGTGCTTGTGACGGGCTCCTTGCCTATCTTCCTTGGAGGAGAGGTGACGCTGGCCATCGCCTTCGCGGTTTTTGTTGCAGGCTCGGCTGCGCTGACGTTGCTAGCTTGGGGCGCGGCCATATTGAGGTTTGCCGCCTCTAATCGCAGGCGTATAGCCTAGCTGCATCCTTGAATGTCTACGGCTTGACCATCTCCTAGGATGGTGATCCGTACGTCTTGTCGAGAAATGGCAAACGGCTGGGCATTCTGAGGAACGAGATCGACTGTGGCCGATAGGGTGTTTCCGTTACGCGACACATCTGCCTCGGAAACCCAAATTGAACGGTCGCGCATCTCAATCACGGCAAATTCGTCTGAGCCAAGAGAGGGCATCGTCACAGAAGCGTTTAGCTGCATCCCGTCACTAATTGGCTTAATCTTGCATTTTGCGTTTTTCACGCCGGCTTCGCGCGCACTCATGGGGCGGTTTGCCATTGCTGCGGAAATACTTTCGGTTTGTTTCACTATAGAAACCGGCAGAACCGCAGATACTTTGACCGCGAGCGGAACGCAGACATCCTCGCATACCCCGACAATCACTCTGCCAGACAATGTGATATTCGAAGCTTTGTCCTTGGGCGTGACCACAAGAGGGAAAATCACGGTGTCTTCGTAGCCGACAGAGCGAAGACCATTTTGGTCAAAGACCTGTGGAACGGGAAACGCTACCGCAATCTCCGAAACATTCTCGGTGGTGACCCACTCAAAGATGGGTGGGATCCCCGCGTCACCGGGCGCACGCCAATAAGTCTTCCATCCCGGTTCAAGCTCGATCTGAATGGCGGCAACGTGTTTGCCGTTCGCCGATCGCCACCCTGCGAGAAGTTCGACGTCGGCGATCGAGGAATGAACCTCGGCCATTCCGCTGCTGGGAACGACCAACGCAGCCATAAGGGCCATGGATGAGCATATACGTGCCATAACGTTCAAATAGTCGGCATTTGTGCGTGGTGAAAATCACAAAGCTGAAAGCCTTTGTGATTGTGACTTTGATGTCCTTGAAGGATTACCCCGAATCTCCCCATCTTTAAGGCATGGATGAAGACCTCGAATCCTCGCTCGAAGGTAAAATGTTGATCGCCATGCCGGGTATGGGTGATCCACGATTCGAGAAGTCGGTGATCTTTGTTTGCGCCCATTCGGCGGACGGGGCTCTTGGCTTGATCATCAATAAACCCAACCCGGACGTCGAGTTTCCTGCACTACTTGCGCAATTGGGCCTCGATGATGGCGGGCAAGACCGCGACATCCGGGTTCACTTCGGAGGACCTGTTGATGGAGGCCGCGGGTTCGTTCTTCATAGTGGCGACTATTCCTCCGAGGAAGCGACCCTTCAGGTTGGTGACGAGTTTGGAATGACTGCAACGCTTGATGTTGTGGAGCATATAGCCAACGGCCAAGGTCCCAGTGACGCGCTTCTGGCACTGGGGTATTCCGGTTGGGGCCCTGGCCAACTGGAAGATGAAATTCTTCGAAACGGCTGGCTGACCTGCGATGCGTCACGAGAGATTATTTTCAATCCTGATGACGACGCAAAGTGGCAAGCGGCTCTTGCTTCAATGGGTGTCGATGCGTTGATGTTATCAGCAGACGCGGGTCGCGCCTGATCAACCCGGACCAATCGGCGTGCAATTGACGTTCTGAGCCAATAAGCGACGGCACGCCAATTCTGCTTTTGCTTCAGAAAGCCCCACAAAGTTTGCTTCAAAGCCGGTTTGGCTTTGAACGACTTTGCGAAGCGCTTCATCCAATGTACCAAGTTCTACCAGCGCAGTTTTCAACAACATCTTTTCGGCTTCATGCCTCGAGGAAAACTGTCCGACATTGATTGCCCAATGGCGGCCACCCGACGTTGTCATCCTGGTCACGACAACGTTTTCGTCTTTCGGCGTCGCTTTTGCGGTTTGAGTTTCGGCGAAGTTTGGACGTGGTGGAGGACTTGAGTGCGACGCAGATAGGCCGGCCACCAAAGCCGGTTTATCCGTTGCTGGGTTTTCCTTCGCGCTGTCAACGGCTGCGACTTCAACCAGTGCGTCTTCGATGCCGTCCTTCATGGCCACCAAGACGCCAGCGTCCAACTCCGGTCCGGGTCGCAATGATGGCCGCGGACTTTTTGAAATTAGCCCAGTTGTTCGAATGATCTTGCCAGCAGGTGCCGTGTTTCCGGTGAGGTTTGGTTTCGATGGCTTGCGGATGGCCACGCGTGAAGGAGCTCGATCAAAACCCATATTTAAAAGTTCAGCGACGCGCGCGTTGCGCCAAGTCACCGAACGGCCACCAAATACAGTTGCAATAATCCGTTCCTGCCCGCGCTCTGCCGACGCGACGAGGTTGTACCCAGCAGCCCTCGTGTAACCTGTTTTGATGCCATCTGCGCCGCGATAGCTGTTCAAAAGGCGTGTGTTCGTATTTGAGACATTCTTCACGCCGGTACTGGTCGTTCGCCGCGAGAACAAATTGTAATACTCTGGGAAGTCGTAAAACAGCTGGCGCCCTAGCGTGGTCATATCTCGCGCAGTGGAGAGGTGACCGGACTCGGTGAGGCCATGGGCATTTTTGAACGTCGTCTTGCTCATACCCATTGCTTTTGCAGTTCGCGTCATGCGGCGGGCAAATGCAGCTTCGCTACCCGAAACAGCTTCACCCAACGCCGTTGCTGCATCGTTTGCGGATTTCACTGCAGCAGCGCGAATTAGATATCGAAGTTGGATCCGTTGGCCGGCCTTCAATCCAAGCTTTGAAGGAGGTTCAGCTGCAGCCTTTTTTGAAATCTTAACGCGTGTATCTAGGCTGATCTCGCCTTTGCGCACTGCATCGAAGACAACGTAAAGTGTCATCATCTTGGTCAAGGATGCGGGGTGCAACTTTGTGTCGGCATTGCGTGAGTGCAAAACCTGACCGGTTCGCGCATCCATAACCATAGCGGCATAGGGTGCGGCGAGGGCCACAGTGGCTGAAATTGAAAAAATACAAACCGCGGCGCAAACGAATGCGCGCAAAACGACGGGAATGTTCACGACACTGCCCTTTATCTGCCTCCGGTCCCGATCTTTATGGCCGGGTACCATTTGGGCGACTGTAACACGCAACGAGTCGCAGGCAAACGGTCAATTTTAGGGATAATCATTCGAAGACGTTCGGTTCGGACATCCGGCACCTTAAGCGCGGTTGACCGCTACATCTTGTTGTTTATCTGTCTGATAACGTTGGGGATCTCGGAGAATACTGTGACAGATCGGTATCTATCGTGATCAGCCGGCGTTTCGGCAGCTTCGATTTCCCATTCAAGTTCATGGGGAACATGCACGGCCCAACCCCCGGCCTGAAGGACTGGTACGACGTCTGAACGCATGGAATTCCCCGCCATCAGGGCGCGATCCGGCGGTGTCTCCAGCCGTTCGAAAATTCCGGCGTAAACGGCTTCGGTCTTCTCCGAGACAATCTCAACATTATCGAAAAGATCACCCAATCCCGATTGGGCGATCTTTCGTTCCTGATCAAGTAGATCGCCTTTGGTAATCACCACTAGATGGTGGTCATTGGAGAGTTGCGTGATGGTTTCTTCGACGCCAGGAAGGAGCTCGATTGGATGTTCAAGCATATCCTGGCCTGCTTCGATGATTTCGCGAACAACATCGCCGGAAACCTTGTTTTCGGTGACGTCTAAAGCGGTTTCGACCATAGAAAGAACGAAACCTTTTATCCCAAACCCGTAACGGCCGATGTTTCGACGCTCGGCCTCGAGAAGGCGTTCGGCAAGATGGTCAGGATCAGCGTGGTTGCTTAGCAACTCTGTAAAGTGATCCTGTGTCATGCGGAAGAAACGTTCGTTGTGCCAAAGCGTATCATCGGCGTCGAAGCAAAGTGTTGTTAGCATTCTTTAGCTATTCCTCGCCAAAGGCCCCTTTTCACTGGTACGAAATGGCATATATTCCTTGCCCGAGCAAAGGACTCCAGGAAAGTATCGTGAACCCATTTGAAATCCATATGATGGCTGCGGATGACACGCCTGAAGATGGCGATACTGGTGTCCTGACTGAGACCAAGTCAAAGACACAACGTCCGCCGCTGTATAAGGTCATGTTACTCAACGACGACTACACCCCTATGGAGTTTGTCGTTCACGTGCTTGAGCGGTTTTTTGGCATGTCCCACACGCAAGCATTTGAACTTATGCTGACGGTTCACAAAAAAGGATTGGCCGTGGTTGGCGTCTTCTCGTTTGAGGTCGCCGAAACAAAAGTTGCGCAGGTTATGGATTTTGCTCGCCGCCATCAGCATCCGCTGCAGTGCACGATGGAAAAGGAATAGGCCAGGTTGGCCTGTCTCCCATGTTTTCGGACAGATTAAGAATTGCATTGGAAACAGGTCTTTTGGACCTTCCCGAAGATGGGCCAATCGCTGTGGTTGGGCCAAGTATTGGTGACGATCTTGGCTTGTTGCCAAGCTCGCGCGTTGTTGTGGTTCAGCGTCGCTATCCAGCCTATTTGCATTTCGAAAGGTTGGGCTACCAAGTCATTCCATCTCTTGCTGGCGAATTTGCGATGTCTTTCGTCTGTGTTCCGCGCGCCCGGGCCGAGGCAGAGCTCGTTCTTGCACACGTGAGCGAGGCAACTGATGGCCCGGTTGTGATAGATGGCCAAAAAACGGACGGAATTGGTTCGTATCTGAAGCTGGCGCGACAACATGGCGACATGAAAGATGTGGTTTCGAAATCCCATGGGAAACTGGCGATTTTTGAGAACCTGTCGATTCCTGCCGCGAATACAGAATTTACGATAATCGAGGGCAAATTTCAGACCGGACCAGGCGTATTCTCTGCCGATGGGATTGACCCGGCTTCGCGGCTGCTCGCTGACGCACTACCAGATGGTATGAAAGGCAGCATCGCAGATTTCGGTGCAGGCTGGGGATACCTGAGTTCTGAAATCCTGGAGCGCCCCGATGTGACAAGCCTTGATGTCGTTGAGGCTGATTTTGTCGCTTTGAGTCTTGCAAAGACAAATGTGACTGATGCACGGGCCCGTTTTCACTGGGCGGATGTGATGTCTTTTGAACCTGACGAGCCCTTTGACCACGTGGTTATGAACCCACCGTTCCACACGGGACGTGCCGCCGAAGTGACCCTTGGACAAGACTTTATCAGGGCAGCTGCCCGGACTTTGAAGCCGCGCGGGGAGCTCTGGCTTGTGGCAAACCGTCATTTGCCTTACGAAAAGACCCTCGAAGACGTCTTTCACTCGGTAAAATCACTCGGCGACAGCCCGTCCTTCAAAATCTTTCACGCATCTTCGCCAAAACAACGCCGTAAAGGAATGTAGCGCAATGTCATTTTCCATCGCAGGTAAAACGGCCGTCGTCACCGGCGCAGCAAACGGGGTAGGCTTGGCAATTGCGAGGCACTTCGTGGCAAGGGGTGCAAACGTCATTTTCGCCGATATGGACGAAGAAAAGCTCAACAAAGAAATCGGCGAAATTAGCGACGATGACGAAGGTACGACCGGTTATTTCGCTGGAGACCTTCGAGAGAAGCTGACGGTTGCCAATCTTCTGTCGGCAACCATCGACCGATTTGATCGGGTGGACATTTTGGTCAATGCATCCCGACAGATGCTGGCTGCGGATCCCTTGCGAGATGAAGACGATGTGGTTGGCAAGCTGATTACTCAGAACCTTATCACACCATTACGGCTCACTCAGAGCTTTGCAAAGCGCATGATCAAGCAAGCTGAAGGAGCGGACGATGATGCTCCAGTGGGCTCGATCATCAACCTAAGTTCGATCGCCGCATACCGAACTCATCCTGAGCTGCTAGCGTATTCGGTAAGCTCGGCTGCGGTGGATCAGATGACCCGATCCATGGCGGTTGCTCTTGCACCACATCGAATACGAGTTAACGCAATAGCGCTTGGATCTGTTATGAGTGCGTCTCTTCGTGGAGCATTGGGCGAGAATGAAGATTATCGGGATAGCATCGTAGATTCGACACCTCTGGCGCGCATCGCAAGTCCCACTGAGCTCGCCGAAGTGGCGCAGTTTTTGGCGGCAGAAGGGTCAAGTTTCGTCACCGGGCAGATTCTGACAGTTGATGGAGGCCGATCACTTGTTGATGCCGCCAACGTCCCGGCGCACTAGGGTGCGTCAATTCTCCGCCTCGTTGAGAATTCCAAAAAGCTATAGCACTATGTCACGCTGAATTTACGATTTCAGGTGACCACATGTCCGAACAATTTGACGAACGCAAAGCCAAAGCAAGCGCCTGGTTTAGAACGTTGCGCGATGACATCGTCGCAGCATTTGAGTCTGTAGAAACAGAACACACTGATGGCCCCTTGTCCGAAAATGGACCTGGGCGTTTTGAAGTTACGGAAACCAAGCGCGCTGCTGACGATGGGTCAGATGCTGGCGGAGGCTTGATGAGCGTGATGCGCGGTGGACGAGTTTTCGAAAAAATCGGAGTAAATGTTTCCACCGTATTTGGAACACTTGGAAAGCAGGCTCAGGCTGCAATGGCTGCGCGAGGTGTCCCGGGCATGGAAGACGACCCAAGGTTCTGGGCTTCTGGGATCAGCTTGGTTGCTCATATGCAGAACCCGCATGTTCCATCAGTTCACATGAACACCCGCATGTTTTGGACGCCGCATGCCTGGTGGTTCGGTGGTGGATCAGATCTGAACCCGTGCATCGAGTACGAAGAGGACACGCGCGACTTTCATGCGGTCCAAAAAGCGCATTGCGATCCTCATGGCACTGACATTTATCCAGAGTTGAAAGCTTGGGCTGACGAATATTTTTATGTTCCACATCGCGGTCGGGCGCGGGGTGTCGGTGGCATCTTCTTTGACGACCGAAATACCGGTGATTGGGATGCTGATTTTGCGTTCACTCAGGATGCAGGCCGCGCATTCTTAAAGGCCTATCTTCCGTTGGTGAATCGGCGGCGTGGCCAGCCATGGACGGAAGCAGACAAAGACACTCAACTGGTCCACCGCGGCCTCTATGCGGAATACAATCTTGTCTACGATCGTGGGACCAAGTTTGGACTGGCAACGGGTCATGACGCCAATGCGGTCTAATGAGCTTGCCGCCTGTGGCAAAATGGATTTAGGCCGACATTTATTTGGGCTTTAGAAAAACAAGACGACGCCCAGCGACACGCACAAAACGCCCGCCGCAGCGACCCTAGCGACCATATTGGAGCTGGCCGAATGCTGCGATTTGTACGCCTCATTGAATGGGTCGATTTCGACTGGCTGCAAAGTGGAGCTGGCTGTTTTCTGGAACGCCAACAAATCATCTTCATTTGAAGATTTTTCGTCGGGAAACTGAACGTTTCCTTTGCGCGCTTCCAAAGCGGCCGTCTTCGCGTTTTTCTGTACTGGCTGTACCGAAGAAACGACTCGGGATGACAGCGTTTGCATGCGGCGATGCCGCGCTTCTTCCACGCGGTCATAAAGAGTGCTTACACGATTTCGTGGGATCACTGGTGTCAGGCTCGCTGAGCCTGTGGTCGATAACTCTTTACTCACTAACTTCCCTCCGGGAATCGGTCACAACACGACCGAACTAAGTGACTATACTACGCTTTGTTGGTTTTTCCAAACTTACTGAAATGTAGACGAAATTTAGTTTCGCAGCGCCGGCAATCCGATGCCAGTCGCCTCGAACCCTCCGTCAGCAGCAAGACATTGCCCCGAAATATAGCTGGCGCGATCTGAGGCCAGAAACACAATAGCTTCGGCGATCTCACGTTCTGAACCATACCGGTTGAGTGGGACAGCATCATGATAAGCGTCGATGATGTCTTGCGAATGTACGGCCATGGCAAGTTTTGTTCGCACTGGTCCAGGTGCTACCGCATTCGCGCGAATACCGTACTCACCGAGCTCGACCGCCTGCTGTTGTGTTAGCTGAATGACCGCCGCTTTTGATGTGCCGTAAGCGACCCGCAGGGTCGATGCGCGCAGCCCAGAAATCGAAGCGATATTAACAATTGCACCCTTGGTCTTTTTCAATGCCGGAGTCGCCGCCTGCACGGTTAGGAAGACTCCGTCCAAATTCGTCTCCATCACTGTTTTCCAGCGTTGAAAATCTGTTTCTTCAATTGGGCCAAAGTCCGCCACGCCCGCGTTATTAACCAAAGCATCAATCTGGCCGAATGTACCTAACGTCTCGGCAACCATCGTCTGGACATCCCGGGGTATGGAGACGTCGAACGGCAGGGCAAGCACGTCTTCGAGCGCTGAACTAGCAGTTCGCAGTTCAGGTTCGTCCCGATCAACCATTGCAACGCGCCACCCTTGCTCAAGAAACAGCTGAGTGGTCGCCAGGCCAATGCCGCGTGCGGCACCTGTTACAACGGCGACCTTTCCGACCTCAGGCACTTTGCAGAGAACCTTCTTCGGGACCTCCAAGCGATTGGAGCCGTATTGCGAGAATCCAAATCGCGACAATCACGGCCGACACGACCCAATTGCCTGACGTAAAGGCGGCGACCAGGGACAGGAACAGGACGAACGAGGTCGCGATTCCAGCAGCATCCCGCAATCCGTCAACGCCGGTGACAACGACGAGAGCGGTCATTGCAGCGGCAAAGGCAACTGCGACGCCCAGAACGAGGCCAGAAGCGATCTCGCCTTCAGTGAGCCATGCGAATGGGGCGAACGCGCCTTCGGGATCGATGACGCCGGTGCGTTCAAAGACCCAAAACAGTGCGATGATAGAGATGCCGATGGAAATTGGATTTGCGATGCGCCGGCGATACCAATCGTGGGACCCGAACAAGAGACCAAAGGCGATGAACGCAGCTGCGATTACAGCAAGCTGTCCGATTTCCACACCCACGTTGAAGCCGATCAGCTTCGGTACGAAGTGGCTTGCACCAAGTCCGAAGTCAGAAAGGACACTTGCGAAGCCAAGGCCATGCAGCAGCCCGAATCCGAATACGATCGCTGGACGCCACGGGGTAAGACCCCGCGAGAACACATTCTCAAGGCCCACGTAGACGATTGAGGCTGCAATCAGAGGCTCAACGATGTCGGGTGAAATCCGAATGATGTCGAGGGCACCCAGTGCCAAAGTGACCGTGTGTGCCAAGGTAAAGGCGGTTACCTGCCAAAGAAGTGGCCGTATCTTCAGCGCAAGGAAGAACAGCCCCAAAACGAATAATATGTGATCCAGACCCAACGGAATGATGTGGTCAAATCCGACGCCAATGTACTCAACAAAGGCTTCAGAAGCGGTTTGATCACTTCCACCAACTCGTGGAATGGGATCAGTTTCGCCACCGGAGGAGATGAAGACAGAGTATCCATCTTCGATTCCAACTTGGCGCAGGACGAGCGGGCCGAACTCGGCAGGCCATGTGACGGTGATTGGATCGGAATTGGTTGCCGTTGCTTCAACGTAAACTCTTGATATTCTTGCGATCTCTATGTCGCCAACTTCAGGCACATCAATTTGTGTCAATGACAGAGCTAGCGGCTCTTCACCGGCTTTTACACTGAACTTTGATGATAAGTCCGGCCATTGAGCCTCAAACTCGGCAGAAAGTTCTTCGGGAGAGCGCTCACGCAGGGCGTCATAAACACTGGCACGATCAGAGGCATTGGTATTTGCCAGCCCTTCAAGGTCCAGACCGGCAACCGGCGCTTCAATGACCCAGTCGATTTCCAAAAGAATTGTCTCATCAGCCATTTCGAGGTCTATTACAGTTGGCTGGACTTCGTGGGCGCGCGCAAAGGTGATCGCGAACAGGGTTGACAGGAGCGCCGTCAGAACCACCCTCAGGGTAACTTGCAGATTTGGGAAAACCGTCATGCTTCGACCTCTTTTTTTCGCCCTTTCATTGGCATGTATCTCGACTGCCGCCAAGGGCCACGAATTTTGGATCGACCCAAAAGACCACATGATTTCAAAAAAATCGCTCTTGGTGGCGGAAATTAGGGTTGGTCAGGAATACAAAGGCTCGAGCGGAGCATTCCTTCCCCCGCAATTTCGACGCTTTGACGTTGCTTTTGAAGGCAAAGTTTCGCCCGTAGCGGGAAGAATTGGTGACCGTCCCGCCGTGAAGATTCGCCCGCCCGGTGAAGGCCTGGTTGTTCTGATCCACGAAACGAGAGACCGAAAGCTCGATTGGGAGACATACGAGAAGTTTGTGGACTTCGTCCGTCACAAGGATGCCGAGTGGACGCTTGAGGCCCACACGCAGCGCGGTTTCCCCAATAAGAACGTCACGGAAGTCTATTCTCGTTACGCCAAGTCATTGGTTGCAGTGGGTAACGGCGTAGGGGACGACGTCGTGACCGGGATGGTCACGGAAATCGTCGCCCTTGAAAACCCATACACAGGAAACTCTGCGGACGGCGTTCTTGTGCAGGTCCTGTACCAAGGGAAACCTCGGGTAGATGAGCAGGTTGAGATCTTTGAAAAAGCGCCGGACAATTCGGTTCGCGTCTTCACGATGAAAACCGATTCCGCAGGACGCGCGAACATCCCAGTTCGTCCTGGACATCGCTATATGGTGGATTCGGTTGTTTTGCGTGAGCCACCGGCCGATTTGGTCGCGGCTACGGGTGCGCAGTGGGAAAGTCTGTGGGCAAACCTTACGTTTGCTGTGCCCGGGAATTAAAGCTGCTTGAAGCGGATTGTTTTCAGAACGCTTTCGTCGCGACCGTAGATCGCGTTCTGCACGGCGACCAGGTAAACTTCGCGCATCACCAAACACGTGATTGCAGCAACGGCCAGTCCTTCGATCGAAACAAAATCCATAGTCATCTCTTTTTGGTTATTCCCTTGTTGGAGCTACTTAACATCGGCATCCTGACGAAATCGGGTCCCGTAAAAGGTTATTTGCGCACCAATTTTTGGGGTTAACGGGTTCGAAATGCGGCAATGTTCACGCAGCGTGTTAAATCGCTTCGAAGATCTCGGGATTGTAGGAAACACCCGTCAGATAAAGCCCATCTGGAGGCGCAACCGGGCCGCAGGCGGCTCGATCTTTCGCTTCAAGTGCCTCTTTCATCCGCTCGGGCTTCCAAGCGCCGCTGCCGACTCGTTCCAGACTACCGACGATTGACCGGACTTGGTTGTGAAGGAAGCTGCGGGCGCGCAACTTGATTTGGATTTCGCGGCCTGCTGGATAGACGGCCTCAGAAATGGTGATCTCATCCATGGTTTTCACAGGGCTTTTCGCCTGACACATGGTTGAGCGAAATGTCGTGAAGTCGTGTTGGCCGATTAGGTAATCGGCTCCTTTCTGCATCCGACGAATGTCTAAGGATTTTTTTACACGCCACATCTGGCCGGCGTCGTGAACCAGCGGAGCACGCCGTTGGACAACTCGATAAGTGTATCTTCTCTCGATTGCCGAGAAACGGGCGTGCCAGTCTTCGGGTACCCCGGTGCAAGCTGTGATCGATATTGGAAATGCCTTTAGGTGAAAATTCATGGCTTCTGAAAGCCGGAACGGGTCCCACTCATTTTCCATATCTGCGTGTGCTACTTGCCCAAGAGCATGCACGCCCGCATCAGTCCTGCCCGCGGCCGCAATCGAGTCGATCGTTGAATCAAGCTTCGTAAGTGCGTCTTCGACGCTGCCTTGAACGGACGGCTGGTCAGCCTGACGCTGCCACCCCGAAAAAGAGCGGCCGTCATATTCGATGCGAAAGGCGTAGCGTGGCATGGGACTGGCGATTAGCGTGACTTTGACGCCGGGGCAATACAAGGAACAGCCCCGTTAGGCTGGCGATTTCGTCGCCTCGTTCATATCTTGTGCGCACAAGGAAAGGACGACGTTTGGTTATTGGTACGCTGGCCGATGGGCTTACTCGTGGTGTGGAATCCACGTTGAACACTGTGAGTGAGGCTTTTTTTGAGCCGGTTGTCCGGCTTGGAGTGACCGGTTTAAGCCGTTCGGGAAAGACGGTTTTCATTACGTCGCTGGTGGCCAACCTTCTTGCAAGTGGCAGAATGCCAGCGCTTCGAGCGGCTGCAGATGGTCGCATCACCGCCGCTTGGCTGCAGCCACAGCCTGACGATACAGTGGCCCGTTTTGATTACGAGGCGCATTTGGCGGCGCTCACGGACACAGATCCTCATTGGCCACAGGGAACTACTGGCGTTAGCGAATTGCGGTTGTCGTTTCGCGTCCGTTCCAGTGGGCTTTTGGGCGGCTTTGCCGGGCCAAGAACTGTTCATCTGGACATCGTGGATTACCCCGGCGAGTGGCTGTTGGATCTGGGTCTTCTGGACAAAAGTTTTGAGTTGTGGTCGCGAGAGGTTCTGGCGCGAATTGAGAACCGAACAGAGGCAGCCCAATTCCTCGAGACACTCTCCAATGC
>JAPPOI010000391.1 GCA_028818055.1 Boseongicola sp. | reverse complement strand
CGTGCAGCGGATGCGCGCAGTGAACTCGGAATTGCGCCAGTCCAATCAAGCGATGCGCGACGCGATCTCCCAAGGATTGGCCGATCCCCACCTGGTGAACAGATCGATGATGAGCGAGCTTGAAAGTTTACGGGCTACACGAGATGCCGACCGGGCAGAGCTTGATGACATCTTGGCTGCGCTTGAACCTGTTTTGAAGGAGGCTTGATATGCCAGAGGTCGAAATCTCAATTGGCGGACGGCCGTTTACCGTTGCTTGCCAAGAAGGCGAAGAGCATTTCCTCAAATCTGCTGCGCAATTGCTGGACGTCGAAGCCTCGGCCCTGATGGACCAGATTGGACGGCTACCAGAGTCGCGCATGCTTTTGATGGCGGGACTAATGCTGGCCGACAAAACAGCTGGGAATGACGATCAGGTGAAAGAACTGGAAGACAAGCTCGCAAAGCAAGCGGCGTGGATCGAAGAACTTCAGGCTCGCCCGGCTCCAGAGCCACAGCAAATCGAAGTTGCCGTGATTCCCGACGAAGTCAAACAAACCATGGCTGAACTCGCTGCAAGGGCAGAGGCTCTGGCGGATGCTGCAGAAGAGAAGTCTTCAGCGGGCTAATTCGCCCCAACGTGAATAAAAAAGGGCTGGTCAAATTGACCAGCCCTTTCTGTTTGTTGGTTTGATCCGCCTATTCGCGATTGCCCAAGAACTGAAGCAGGAACATGAACAAGTTGATGAAGTCGAGGTACAGGTTCAAAGCACCTGCATAGGCCGACTTGTCCAGCCACTCCTGATCGCCAGCATGCGCATGCGAAATGTACGTCGTCTTGATGTTCTGCGTGTCATAAGCGGTAAGGCCCGCGAAGATAAGAACACCAATGATCGAGATCGCGAATTCCATCGCAGGTGAGCCGAGGAAGAGGTTCACGATCATCGCTACGATCAAGCCAATCAGGCCCATGATCAAAAACGAACCCCATCCTGAGATGTCACGCTTAGTGGTGTAGCCCCAAAGGCTAAGACCACCGAAAGCGATTGCTGTGATCAGGAAGGTGTTAACGATTGAAAACCCGGTGAACACCAGGAAGATCGAGCTGATCGAGATACCCATCAACAGCGCAAAGACGAAGAAGCCCAGCTGAACTGCAGCGGCGCTCGCGCGATTGAGTAGTGCACCGAAGCCAAAGAAGACAAAGGCCAATGGTGCAAACATTACAACCCAGCGCAGTGGAGACGTATAAAGCGCGGCTCCAAGCCCGCTAAGAAACTCGCCGTCACGGATCATGATACCGGTCACAGATGGATCGGATGTGACAGACAAGCCGGCGATAGCCCATGCGGCGAATGCTGTAATCAGCATGCCGACGGACATCGTGCCGTAAACTTTGTTCATATGGGCACGAAGGCCCGCATCAATCTCGGCCGTGCGGACACCAGTGCTAGTGCGAACGGTCTGATATTCTGCCATGAGAGGTGCTCTCCTCAGAAAATTGAAATCTAACAGCCGGACGCTACCGGCCATTCCTGTCAAAATATTGGCAAGAATGACCGGATTTTCAAGTTTTTCAGAGCCGAATTTGTAAGCAAATCGCGTGAATCTCGCCTATTTCATCCAGTGATGGGGTACATTCCAGACTGGTTGTGTCGACTCTTGTTTCGCGGCTTCCATTGAGACGCCGATATCTTCCAGCAGATGAGCGTCCAATTTTGCAAGATCGCGCCTGCTTTTGCGCGCAAGAACCGCTCCGACCAACCAGCGGAGTGGGTGGACGCGATTGGATGCTACCATCGGGCTACGAAGGGCTTCCTGAACAAACATATCGATCTCCTTTCTGATTCGTGATCATTTGCGGTGCTTTCATCACCGTTGTTGATTTAAATGTCATATCTTGATAGATTACGGAAACGAATGTTTTTGATGCTTTGTATCACGAGGTGTGATGTGCCGAGAAATCTTGATGTGACAGCGCTAAGGTCCTTTGTCGCGGTTGCCGACATGGAAGGGGTAACGAAAGCCGCTTCGATGCTGAATTTGACCCAGTCCGCTGTATCGATGCAGCTCAAGCGACTTGAAGAGTCGTTGGATGCTCAGCTGTTTGATCGTTCCGGTCGAACCATTTCGCTGACGTCGGTCGGAGAACGACTTCTTAGCAACGCGCGACGCATGATTGCTTTGAACGACGAGATCTTCAGTCAAATGACCGACAAGAGTTACGAAGGCTCGATTGTTCTGGGTGTGCCGCACGACATTGTCTATCCGGCAATCCCTCGCGTTCTTCAGCTGTTCAATGCCGAGTTCCCTCGCATGAAGATCCAGCTTTTGTCATCTTGGACATTGCGGCTGAAAGAGCTCTTCGCCGAGGGCAAGTGCGACATAATTTTGACGACTGAAGATCACTTGGATGCAGGCGGCGAGACGCTCATCAAGAAACCTATGATCTGGTACGGAGCACCGGGCGGAACCGCTTGGCAAAGACGTCCATTGCCAATTGCCTCGGAACCCCAATGTCAATTTAGGAGGAATTTGCAGCGGTCTTTGGACGGCGCCGGTATTCCTTGGTCGATGGTTGTCGACTCTGAATCCACGCGCACTGTGGAGGCGACGGTGTCGGCGGATCTTGCTGTGTTCGCTCAGATCGCCGGCACAGCTGCACCTCAACTAGAGGAAATCTCTCACGGGGGTGCTTTGCCGTCGCTCGGAACCAAGTTGATTAATATGTACGTTTCTGACGTATCAAGCGATACCATCAAGGATCATTTGATCGACCTTTTGCGCCGCAGCTATGACACGCCGAAGCTAGCTCTTACGGGGTAACCACGATTTTGCCCGTCACCTTGCGATCTCGCAATGCGTGGAGGGCGTCGACGGCTTCGTCCAAAGAGTATCTCGCGCCGATATGGGGAAAGATCTGATTTTTCAGCCACATATCGATTGAGCGCGATACGCTGTTTCGTGCGATATCCGGGCGGTGCGAGACATAGGCGCTCCAGTTCACTCCGATCACGTCCAAATTCTTCACCAGCAAATGATTCGGTTTGAGTTCAGGCAGATCGCCGCTGGCGAAACCAATCAAGAGATGGCGACCCTCGATCTGCAATGTTCGTTGCGCTGCCAAGCCAACCTCGCCACCGACAGGGTCATAGACCACATCCGATCTTCCAAACTCCAAAAGCGTTGACCGCAGATCGGCCACCTCACTCAAGTCTACAACGTGGTGAGCACCAGCTTTGCGGGCGGCTTCGGTCTTTTTCGTGCCCGTCGCCACAGCAATAACGGTCGCGCCAATTGCGGCGCCGATTTCGATTGCGGCAAGCCCAACACCGCCCCCCGCGCCGAGCACGACCAGCCTTTCACCGGGCTGTAGTCTCGCGCGGCCAACCAAGGCCAAATGAGAAGTGCCATAGACTACCTGCAATGCAGCGCCGATTTCGGCGGGCATTTCACTGGGCAAAGGCACGGCGCGGCCTGCATCACAAACCACAAACTCCGCCAATCCGCCGTGACCGACCTGAGCAATTACATGATCTCCAATTCGGGCTTGATCCACGTCTGCCCCAACGGCCGTAATCGTCCCGGCAACTTCAATTCCCGGCGTCAGTGGAAAGGAAGGGGTGTCTTGATACTTACCCTTCATGATCAATAGGTCCGCGAAATTCAGAGCGCAGGCGTCAATCGAAATTTGAATTTCAGATGGTTCAGGCGTGGGAATCGGCGCAGTTGTAAGTTGTGGCTCGGCACTCGGAGACGTCACAACAAGCGATTTCATCTGGGGCATCGTTCAAACTTTTCGCAATTTCTGGTTGCAATATCTCAGAATCTCGGCTGAATTTCGCCGAAATATAGGAGGCACACTTTTAGCGAGAGATTGGAAACGCCTTTTCGCCCAGTGTGCAGCCATGCTGAGATAGTTACCTTGGATGAGTTTCCGACCTTCGCGGTCCATACTCATTGGGACGACGGGGATCAATGGACCTGACCAAAAAGACATCTATCTTAGTTGTATGAGTTTGGCGCATGTAGTGCTATGGTTGCAAAACGGAGCTTAAGATGAAGCACCCCGTAGACGTTCACGTGGGAAAGCGCATCCGCCATCGTAGATGGATGGTTGGAATGACGCAGCAGCAACTCGCAGAAAGTGTGGGTATCAAGTTTCAACAAATCCAGAAGTACGAAACGGGCGCAAATCGCGTTTCGGCATCGCGACTTTGGGACATCGCAGAGACGCTGGCGGCGCCAGTGAGTTTTTTCTTCGAAGGATTGGCGGAACCGACCAACACCAGTCCGGAACTTGATAGTGTCCCGGGCGATATTCTGGCGGATAAAGAGGCTTTAGAACTCGTCCGTTCTTATTACTCGATACCCGAAACTCAACGTCGCCGACTATTTGAATTGGCGCGTGTACTAAGCGATGTTGCTTAGCCCGTAAGGGTTGACCGACCCAGTTCGGCTGATTAGGCCAGTTTCCATGCGCGACCTGGCGGATGGGGACTGGTGCTTTTGAACCGCGAAAATATTGATCTGCCATCACTGTGGCAAACTGTCGATGCGCTTGCTGATGCAGCGAGGCAGGAGACGCTTCGCCATTTTCGGCATGTCAATTTGACGGCCGAGAGTAAAAAGGCGGATTTCGATCCAGTAACTGTCGCTGATCGAGCAGCGGAGCGCGCCATGCGCGATGTGCTTGAGGAACTACGCCCGCAAGATTCCATTTTGGGAGAGGAAGAAGAACCTAAGATCGGCACATCCGGTCTAACCTGGGTTCTCGACCCAATCGACGGCACCCGGGGCTACATTTCGGGTACTCCCACTTGGGGGGTATTGATTGCACTTTCAGATGCGAACGGGCCGATCCTTGGCGCCGTAGACCAACCTTACATCGGAGAGCGATTTTATGGTGGTCCAGACCGCGCCGTCGTAGTTGGGCCGCAAGGTGAAGCGCCCTTAAAAGCACGCGAAACACGACTTCTTTCGGACGCAACGATCTTCACCACCTTCCCTGAAGTAGGAACAGAAGCTGACGGTTTGGCATTTGCGCGCGTCGCAGAGAGAACCAAGCTTACACGCTATGGTTGTGATTGTTATGCTTACGCACTACTTGCAGCCGGGCAAATTGATCTCGTAATAGAAGCAGGTCTGCAGCCATATGATATCCAGGCTCCAATTGCCGTGGTTGAAGCCGCCGGCGGCATCGTGACCGATTGGCAGGGCGCACCGGCACATAATGGTGGGCGAGCGGTTGCGGCGGCGACGCCAGAGTTACACGCAGCGGCGTTAGAACTCTTGAACTTATGAGTTCTGTCCTTCTCAAGAATGCTCAAGTTGTCGTCACGATGGATGGCGATGACTGGGTCGAAGCTGACATCCTGATCGAAGATGGTGCTATATCCAATGTCGGTGTCGGTTTAACCCACAGCGATGTCGAAAGAGTGGATGTTACCGGGTGCATCGTCACGCCGGGGCTGATCAATACTCATCACCATCTTTACCAAACGCTGACGCGCGCCGTGCCTGCCGCGCAAAATGCGTTGTTATTTGGATGGCTTCAGACGCTTTATCCAATCTGGTCGCGGTTCACGCCGGATGACATCCGTTTATCAGCGCAGATCGGCCTTTCCGAACTGGCACTATCGGGATGCACCACGTCTTCGGATCACCTGTATCTCTTCCCCAATGGGTCGAGACTGGATGACACCATCGAAGCTGCCGCCTTGGTTGGGCTTCGATTTCATCCAACGCGTGGCGCCATGTCCATCGGCGAAAGCGACGGTGGACTGCCGCCCGATGGCTTGGTCGAAAATGAAGAGGATATCCTCAACGATACCATTCGTTTGATCGATACATTTCATGATGGCAGTGACGGCGCCATGGTTCGCGTCGGGGTAGCACCGTGCTCGCCGTTCTCGGTAAGTCGAGAGTTGATGCGCGATGCTGCAATACTCGCACGCGATAAGTCCGTTCGTCTACACACACATTTGGCCGAGAACGACGAAGATGTTCGGTACTCTTTGGAAACGTTTGGATGTCGGCCCGGTCAATATGCCGAGGACCTCGGTTGGGTCGGAGACGACGTGTGGCATGCGCACTGCGTTAAGCTCGACACACAAGAGATTGACCTCTTTTCAAAAAGTGGCACGTCCGTCGCGCATTGCCCTTGTTCGAATTGCCGGCTGGGTTCAGGAATCGCGCCCGTCAGAGGCATGAAAGATGCCGGTGTTAATGTAAGCTTGGGCGTCGATGGTTCTGCGTCGAATGATCAAGCGAGCGTGGTAAGTGAAGCGCGTCAAGCCATGCTTTTGCAGCGCGTATCCAAAGGAGCCGACGCCATGTCAGCCCGTGAAGCGCTCGAACTGGCTACTGTCGGTGGAGCGCGTTCTCTCGGTCGTACTGACATCGGACGGATTGCGCCGGGCATGCGTGCCGACTTGGCGATCTGGGATGCATCTGGTCTAGACTCGGCGGGAAGCTGGGATCCCGCTGCGTTGGTCCTCGCCGGGCCATCTAAGGTCAAACACCTATTTGTCGAGGGACGCCAAGTCGTCACCGACGGACGCATCACTTCATTTGATTTAGGTGCAGCGCTTCGCGCGGTCCCGGATGCCGTGGCGCGTCTGGCGGGTTAACGCGGGGCGAAGGCTGCCAAGGCCACGACCATTAGCATCGATGCAGCCATCGCGAAGTTGATCTTCCGTTGTGTATTTTCGGGAAGCTCGAGTCGTTTGATTGTTATGCCGGCCCAAAGCCACAGGAAGTGAATTGCGATCCAGATGGCATTCAGGATGATAAGCTTCAGAGCGATTTCGACTGCCGGCGCATTTGGCAGAAATGCAAACCCCGAAAATAGTGCCGTGTTCACTGCGTAGGCCTTGGGATTCACCGCTTGAAGCAAAATCCCTCCTTTGATCCCCGGCGGTGATGCCCGCTCGATGAAGGCAATTTTTGAGCCCGCGAAAGCAATGCGAAAAGCAAGGTAGGCGAGGTAAGCAATTGAAATTGAATAAAAGACGACCCGAACACCAGGAACGGCGAGCATGGCGGCGGCTAAACCGCTGATAACGCCAAGGCACACGATATTCGTGCCAATGAACAGGCCAAGAAGGTATCGTCCACCATTCTGGAACCCAAAGGCCGCTCCAACCCCAGCCAAAGACAAAACGCCTGGACCCGGAGTGATAATCAGGAAGAACACTGCAAGGGCGAACGTAATCATGACCTAATACCGCTTGGTACCTGCAACGAATACGCAGTGGATCGCACGATCGTCGCCCATCATGATCGTTGGGAAGATACTGCTCCAGAAGTCATCTGCAATTGCAACGCGTTGTTGGATTGCGGGCGTGGACTCCAAATCCAAGATTGCAAGATCAGCGTGAGCACCACGACCAAGATGGCCAATCTGACCGCTCATGTGCAATGCCTGCGCCGAACCTTCGGTGGCCAGCCAAATCAGCTGCGCTGGATGGAGCGATGTGCCGCGAAGCTGGCCGATCTCATAGGCCGCTGCCATCGTGCGCAACATGGAAAAAGACGACCCACCGCCGGTATCGGTCGCCAAAGCAACCTTGACGCCCGACGACATCAATCCGGACGCATCAAAAAGGCCCGAACCTATGAACGTGTTTGACGTCGGGCAGTGAACCGTTGCGGCGCCGACCTCGGCCAGTCTTGCACGCTCTCGATCCGTCAAGTGGATGGCGTGGCCGTAGAGGCCGCCACTTCCAAGCAACCCAGCGGCCTCATAGGTGTCCAGGTAATCGCGCGCTTCCGGGAATAAATCACACACCCAGTCGATTTCGTCGGTTTGTTCGGAAAGATGGGTTTGCATCAGGCACTCTGGATGTTCCTTCCAAAGGGAACCAAGGGCTTCAAGCTGTTCTCGTGTCGAGGTTGGGGAAAATCTGGGCGTGATGGCGTAAGACAAGCGATCAAGTCCGTGCCAGCGTTCAAGCAAAAGCTTGCTGTCGTCGTAGGCGGATTTTGCCGTATCGGTGAGACCGTCTGGCGCATTCCTGTCCATGCATGTCTTGCCAGCGACGACCGCCATCTGGCGACTCATCGCGGCATGGAAGAACGCATCGACACTTTCAGGATGGATTGTGCAGTAACTTGCCACCGTAGTCGTGCCATTTGACAGGACGAGATCAAGATACCGTTCTGCGATTTCTGAGGCGTACGCGGCGTCGATGAATTTCATCTCTTCCGGGAATGTGTACGTGTTCAGCCAATCTATTAGCCGTTTGCCCCAGCTCGCGATGATCGCGGTTTGCGGATAGTGCGCGTGCGCATCGACAAACCCTGGCACGATTAACTTCGACCCAAAGTCCTCGACCACCGCGTCTGGGTGGTTTTTTCGAAGTATGTCGCGCTCACCAACTTCAGCAATTTTCCCGGATTCGATCAGCACTCCACCGAAAGTTTCGTGGTGCACGACGTTCAGTCCTTCCAGAAACGGATTTCCGGAAAACCTGAGTGTTTGTCCCAGAAGCAGTTTTTTCTCGTCCATATCGTTTGCCTTTCAGACGCTACCTCCTCTAAACGCGGTCATAGACGACTTGTCTACTGGCGAACGTTCTCGGAAGCACAGGGAAGACCGCGATGAGTGATCAAAACACAAATGGCCGGGTCATCGAAGACGAGACCGAAGATGACTACGCACTGCGTAATCAAGTTGTTGCAGCGGCGGTTGCTGCGGCTGAAATGTCAGACCGAACGCTTCTTGAAGAAGTCTTAGAGCCGCTTCACCCGGCTGACATAGCTGACCTTCTGGAGCAAGTTGATGCCGATGACCGTTCGGCCATCCTTCTTTTGGCAGGCGACCTCATCGACGGTGAAATCCTTTCCGAGATCGATGAAGATATTCGTGACGAGGTCATCGAAACTCTTGAGCCGGAGGTTTTGGCTGACGCTGTCCGCGAGCTGGAGTCTGATGACGTTGTCGATATCGTTGAAGATCTTGATCAGCCGCAGCAAGAAGCGATCCTTGATGCGCTTGATATGGTTGACCGGGTCGCTGTCGAACAGGCGCTGAACTACCCCGAGTTCTCGGCCGGACGATTGATGCAGCGGGAAGTGGTCATCGCACCAGCACACTGGGCGGTCGGCGATGCAATCGACCATTTGCGTGCACAACCGGACTTGCCCGAGCAGTTCTATCATATCGTACTTGTGGATCCCCGGCACCAACCGGTCGCCTACGTTACATTGGGCCGTTTGATGTCCTCACGTCGCGAGGTTCAACTCGCAGACATCACCGAAGACAGTTTTCGAACGTTCCAAGTCGATGAGGACGAAGGCGATATCGCTTACGCTTTCAACCAGTATCACCTGATCTCGGCGCCAGTTGTCGATGAAGACGGACGCCTCGTCGGCGTCATAACCATCGACGACGCCATGTCGGTGCTGGACGAAGAGCACGAGGAAGACGTCTTGCGACTGGGCGGCGTCGGTGATGAAAGCCTGTCCAACTCAACATTGGAGATTGTGAAGCGGCGCTTTCCATGGCTTGCCGCCAACCTTTTGACTGCGATCTTGGCATCATTGGTCATCGCATTGTTCGAAGATGCCTTGTCGGCCGTTGTCGCATTGGCCGTTCTGATGCCGATTGTGGCGTCCATGGGTGGAAATGCAGGAACTCAATCAATGACGGTTGCCGTGCGCGCGCTCGCCACACGCGACCTTACAGGTTCTAACGCACTAAGGGTTATCCGACGAGAGGGTTTGGCGGGCTTGTTAAATGGTGGAATATTCGCCGTCGTTATGGGTGTCATTGGCGTCATCTGGTTCGGTTCGCCGATGATTGGCGTGGTCATCGCGGTGGCGATGGTCGTGAATCTTTTGGTGGCTGGATTGGCCGGGGTGCTTGTTCCGCTTGCGCTAGACAAGGCAGGAGTTGATCCCGCTCTGGCATCAGGGACATTTGTGACAACCGTGACGGACGTCGTCGGTTTCTTCGCATTTCTTGGATTGGCGACAATGGTATTGTTGTGATGGACGACAAAAAAGCTCTGCGAAAAATCATGTCTGAGCGACGCAAAGTCGCTCACGGCGTCGTCGACCCCAATCCTGCCCTCGAGGCGCTCGAAGCGGTGCTACGCGATCTTGAAGGTCCGGTTTCATTTTATTGGCCCATCAGAACCGAGATTGATCCGCGACCTGTCATGGAAACTATGGTCGGGGCAAAGTCTGTTTGCCTTCCTATGACCCATGGATACAGCGCGTTGACGTTTCGGCCATGGCAACCCGGAATGGCCATGATCGAAGATAGCTTCGGTGTTGCGGTTCCAGACACCGAGGAAACGCTGGTTCCCAAAACACTAGTTTTGCCAATGTTGGCCTTCGATGACCTTGGGCAGCGTTTGGGCTATGGCGCCGGTCACTATGATCGAACTCTCGCTATGTTAAGGACTTCAAGCCCGGTTACCGCGATTGGATTTGCTTACGAGGCGCAACGAGCTGACAAAGTTCCAACCGAAGCAACAGATCAGCCATTGAATATGATTGTGACCGAAACTCAGGTGCGTCGCTTCGAGGTTTAACAAAAGCACATACCTTGCCTTCTAATCGAAGCCGAAGTACCGCAAGTTCATGCGTATTCTTTTTCTTGGCGATGTTGTTGGGCGTACCGGGCGGACAGCTGTTCGGGACAGGTTGACGCCGCTTCGCGAGCGTTTGAAAGCTGACTTTGTCATTCTGAACGCCGAAAACGCGACCTCTGGGATTGGTCTCTCTGGTGATCACGCGAAGCAATTGTTGGAGTCTGGTGCGGATGTGTTGACGCTTGGCGATCACGCATTCGACCAGAAAGACATGCTCACATACATCGAAAGAGAGCCGCGCATAATTCGGCCTCTGAACTATGCAAAGAATGCTCCCGGCATTGGTGCGCGCGTATTCGATGCGCCCGGCGGCCGAAAAATCCTGGTGGCGCAAGTGTTGGGCCAGGTTTTTATGAAACGCCCGTTCGATGATCCGTTTTCGGCGGTGGACGCTGTTTTGAAGAAGCATCCACTTGGCGGATTGGCTGCAGCTACTGTGGTGGACATTCATTGTGAGGCAACCTCAGAAAAAATGGGGATGGGCCACTTTTGTGATGGGCGAGCTAGTCTGGTGGTCGGAACCCACACGCATGTTCCAACAGCCGACACACAAATCCTAAGCGGTGGACAGCGTTCCAGTCAGACGCAGGGATGTGCGGCGATTACGACTCCGTCATTGGCATGAAAAAAGAAGAGCCACTGAGAAGGTTTGTCACCGGCATGTCGCGGGGACGGTTCGAACCCGCCAGCGGAGAAGCTACCCTGTCGGGCGTATTTGTCGTGACGGACGATCGCACTGGTAAGGCCACCGAAGTCGCAATGATCCGCGATGGTGGTCGCTTGGAAAGTTCGAGCCCCTAAATGCGTGAACGCTGGTTCCTTTTGGGATGCCTTGTGGTCATGGGGGCAGGGTGGGGCGCGACACTTCCCTTGTCAAAGATTGCTGTTAGCGGTGACTATCGACATGTCGGCGTGATCTTTTGGCAGCTACTGATTGGTGCTGTGGCGATGGGAGCAATTCAATTCGCTCGTGGCCGCAAACTTCGACTTGATCGGCGTGCGCTTGGAATTTTTGTTCTGATTGCATGCATCGGGACGTTGTTTCCAAATGCGGCGAGCTTCGAGGCGTTGCTCAAACTTCCCGCTTGTCTGTTTTCAATTCTTATTTCAATGGTTCCGATATTGGCTTTCCCCGTCGCTCTGGTGATGCGCAACGAAAACTTTGCTTGGCTACGTGTCTTTGGTTTGGGGATGGGGTTAGTCGGAGTAATCCTGATCGTCGGGCCGGACGCTAGTTTGCCGGAACGCGCAATGGTCGTTTTTGTGCCTTTGGCGCTGATAGCGCCAAGCTTTTACGCCCTTGAAGGCAATATCGTTGCCAAGTGGGGAACCGACGGAATGGACGGCATAGAAGTGCTGTTTGGTGCATCTTTTTTCGGGGCAATCCTTGCGTTCCCCCTGACGCTGATGACCGGCACGTTCATCAATCCATTACCACCATGGGGCGCGCCGGACTTTGCGATTGCTTTGTCGTCAATTCTTCATGTCACGGTCTATGCGGCCTACGTTTGGTTGGTTGGAAGGGCCGGGCCCATTTTTGCCGCTCAGGTCGCTTATTTGGTCACGGGGTTTGGCGTGTTTTGGTCCATGCTGGTCTTGGGTGAGCGCTATTCGATTTGGGTTTGGTTCGCCATGGTTGTTATTTTGTCGGGTGTTTTTCTTGTTCAGCCCAGGCTGCGCGAACCGCTTGCTGAGACGGCAGAAACGCGCCAAAGTTGAACCAAATGGGCAGCTTTTTCGGATTTTCGCCTGAAGTGCAGGCCTTTTTGTCGCTTGCGGTCGTAGCCGGCATGTTTGTCTTGTTTTTGACCGAGCGGTGGCCAACGGAGGTTGTCGCTATCGCAGGCGTTGCTGTTCTTCTTGCGCTGGGCTTACTGCCTTACGACGCCGGTCTCTCCGTCCTGTCAAATCCTGCGCCTTGGACAATCGCCACGATGTTCATCGTGATGGGTGCCTTGGTACGAACAGGTGCGCTCAACTGGTTTACAGGTCACGTTGAACGACAGGCTGGCGCACGTCCGGCGCTCGCCCTTGCGGGACTGATGGGCTTTGTCGTGATATCCTCGGCCATTGTCTCGAACACACCCGTCGTCGTGGTTATGATCCCCGTCTTTGTCCAATTGGCCAGCCGTATGGGCCTTGCGGCCTCGAAACTTCTTATTCCCTTGAGCTATGGCGCAATTCTCGGAGGCACGCTGACGCTTCTAGGGACGTCGACAAACTTGCTTGTCGACGGTGTGGCCCGGTCACAAGGTTTGAAGCCGTTTACCATATTTGAGGTAACGCCTCTGGCCGTTGTTTTGGTCGCTTGGGGGATGATTTATCTCCGGATATTTGGACCAAAGCTTTTGCCTGACCGCGCTAGCATGGCGAGCATGCTGGGTGAGCGTTCCAAGATGAAGTTTTTCACCGAGGTTGCCGTACCAGAAAATAGCGAGCTGGTGGGTCAGTCCGTCCGCGATATTGACCTTTTCAAGCGGGACGGCATGCGTCTGATCGATGTGCTGCGCGGCGATGCTTCTTTGCGTCGCGATCTCAAAAACGTGGTGCTCGAACCCGGCGACCGCGTTGTTGTCCGCACCCCGATGGCCGAGGCGCTCAGCTTGAAAGAATCGAAAGAGTTTCAGGTCATCGACAAGTTGTCTTCGGTAGAGACATCGACAGTTGAGGTGTTGATTACTCCGGGCTGCAGAATGATCGGACGAAGTCTGGGGTCATTAAGGTTGCGAAGGCGTTATGGCGTCTACACGCTGGCTGTTCATCGTCGTGCGCAAAATATTGGCCGTCAGCTTGACGATTTGATAGTGCGCGTTGGCGACACGCTTCTCTTAGAGGGTGCGCCTGCCGACATCGGCCGACTGGCGTCCGACATGAATATGGTCGATGTCAGCCAGCCGACTGAACGCGCGTACCGCCGAAACAAGGCGCCAATTGCGGTTGTTGCACTCCTTGCAATTGTTGGACTTGCAGCTCTTGGCGTGGCTCCGATCTTCTTTTTGGCCGTGTTATCTGTTGCGGTGGTGTTGCTGACAAGGTGTATCGATGCCGAAGAAGCATTCGATATGATCGACGGTCGATTGCTGGCTTTGATCTTCGCCATGCTGGCCGTTGGTGCTGCGTTGGAATCGACCGGTGCTGTAGCGATGATAGTGGAAGCTATCGCGCCTAGTTTGGCAAAGTTGCCTCCATGGGCGATTGTTTGGGCGATTTATCTACTGACTTCGGTTCTGACTGAACTCGTAACGAATAACGCAGTCGCGGTAGTTGTGACGCCTATCGCAATCGGGCTTGCTGCGGCGCTTGGTGTGGACCCACGCCCGCTTGTCATTGCTGTCATGGTTGCGGCATCTGCCGCGTTCTCGACGCCTATTGGGTATCAGACCAACATGCTGGTCTACGGCCCGGGCGGTTACTCGTTCAGTGATTTTCTGAAAATTGGGGTGCCACTCAACCTGAGTATCGGTCTCGTGGCATCCCTTATGATTCCGATGATTTGGCCGCTTTGAAGCAGCCAGATCGGTTGGTCCTTCGGGACTAAAGGCCCGCGGCAGCCGCAGCCTGGGCCGCTTTCTTGTTCAGCTTCTTCGCTTTTTTCTTGGCCTTCTTGAACTTGGCCTTCAGCGTCTTGGCTTTCTCGGCGGCCTTTTCGGCTTTCAGCGCGGCGTTCTCGGCTTTCTTGGCAGCCTTTTCGGCTTTCGCAATGGCCTTGTCCGTACCCTTGGCCAAGGCCTTTGCTTCAAGCTTTGCGGCCTTTTTCGCCAGTTGCTTGGCCTTCTTGGCTTTCGCTTTCGCGTTTTTCTTCGCCTTGGCGGACTTATCGCTCAGTTTGTCGGCCTTGGCTTGGGCCTTTTCGGCCTTGATGGCCAGCTTTTCGGCTTTGGCAATGGCCTCGGCAGCGACCGCTTCCGACTTTGCCAAAAACTCCTTCATGGCCTTGCGGTCCCGGCGATCATCCCGCGCCATCCGCTTGTTGTGGAATTCGCAGACCTGCTCGAAGCCTTCTTTCGAGCAGATAAGGAGATCGTTGGCTTTCGCGGTACCGCCGGCTGCGGCGAACTGAAAGACAACTGCAAATGCTAGTAAAATAGGGATATTTTTCATCGGTACATACTCATTAATTCACACAAGAAACACTTCCTCAGGAGTATGGATAACGGAGAAACCCGGCCAGTTTTTGTAAACTTTTAGGCAAAGTTGAGGTCGTTTTTATCACAATGGCTGTGCTTGAGGTCCTTGCAGTCGGCGATTAGAAGAGCCCAAATCAGAATTTCAGGAGTTGTGGCATGGCAGGCCATTCCAAATGGGCGAATATTCAGCATCGCAAAGGGCGTCAGGACGCGGCGCGTTCGAAACTGTTTTCCAAACTCTCAAAGGAAATCACTGTTGCGGCAAAAATGGGTGATCCTGATCCCGACAAAAACCCTCGTTTGCGTCTGGCCGTTAAAGAAGCCAAATCGAATTCTGTCCCCAAAGACGTCATCGAGCGTGCGATCAAGAAGTCCGAGGCTGGTGAGGGCGATGATTTCGAAGAAATCCGGTACGAAGGCTATGGTCCAGGAGGCGTCGCGGTGATCGTCGAAGCGATGACCGACAACCGAAACCGGACTGCATCGACAGTAAGATCGACGTTTGGCAAGCACGGCGGGAACTTGGGTGAGACTTGATCAGTCAGCTTCATGTTCGAGCGTAAGGGAGAGATCATTTATACCGCCGAAGCCGGCGACGAAGAC
>JAPPOI010000439.1 GCA_028818055.1 Boseongicola sp. | reverse complement strand
ACATTGTTGCCAACCATCGGGCCTTTTCCGGTCAATTCGCAACGGCGCGACATGATGTTCGTCCTCGGTTTTTCGTCTTGTTCGAAAGGCGTTTCAGCCTTCGGTCAATGCAAACGGGCAGCGCCATCGGCCCTGCCCAAGAATCCGTTTGCGGGGGATAGGTGGATTTCGGCGGCGCGTCAAGGCTGATCTGGGTCGCCAGACCTCAGGAATCTAAGAACATCATCAGCCGCCGCACCCGGCGCGCGTATCCCCTTGGCAACTTCTTCGGCGAGCTCAGCCATAGCCGCTTCGGCGCGCGGGTCTGATTGCAATTTTCGAAGAAGTCCCTGACGTACTTCGTCCGCAAACCAACGTGCAGCCTGTGCGGCGCGCCGCGCAGTCCAGAACCCGCTGTCTTTGCGATATTGGACCAAGTTCTGAAGGTCTTCCCACGCCTGATCCAACCCGTTTTCTTCGACTGCAGAGACAGGCATTGCTTTCGGAAAACCCTCGGGATCGCCTTCGCGTTTCCGCAACAGCCGCAATGCTCCGGCATAATCTGCGGTCGTGCGGATGGCAGTATGCTTCAGGTCGCCATCTGCCTTGTTCACCAGAATCATATCAGCGATTTCCATGATCCCGCGCTTTACGCCCTGAAGTTCGTCGCCGCCCGCAGGTGCAATCAACAAAACAAAGACATCTGACATGTCAGCCACAATCGTCTCCGATTGCCCCACACCCACGGTTTCAATCAGGACGACGTCAAAACCGGCCGCCTCACATAGGGACACCGCATCGCGTGTACGCCGCGCAACACCGCCCAGCTCTGTCTGGCTGGGCGAAGGCCGAATGAAGGCGTTGGGTTCGCGTGAAAGGCGTTCCATTCTGGTTTTGTCACCAAGAATAGACCCTCCGGATCGAGCCGAAGACGGATCGACCGCCAAAACTGCGACTTTGAGCCCTTGGGCTGTGAGCATGCAACCGAACGCTTCAATGAACGTAGACTTGCCGACACCTGGCGTTCCAGACAGGCCAATGCGCAGTGCCTGCCGGCTTGAGCGGGCCACGGTCTCCAAAAGCTCGTTGGAGTCTGCACGATGATCGGAACGCCCGCTTTCGACCAACGTAATGGCTCGCGCAAGTGCACGCCGGTCTCCGCTTAGAATCTTGTCTGCCAGAACAGCCATGTCATTCGTCATGGCGCGGAACATGGCGCGCAGCAGAGAGCCTGTCCAGCCACCTTTCGATTTTCAATTGGGTTATGCTTGGCTAGACCGAAGCCTATGGCCGACTTGTTGCCCATCGAAGGCGCCCTTCCAGCGCTTCTGACCGCACTTCGCGAGAGCGGAACCGCTGTGCTGCAAGCACCTCCCGGTGCGGGCAAAACCACCCGAGTTCCACTGGCGGTGTTGGAAGCGGGTTTGACCGAAGAAAAGATTGTCATGCTTGAGCCTCGACGTCTGGCGGCTCGTGTGGCAGCACAGCGAATGGCAGACATGCTTGGCGAGCCGCTTGGGCAAACAGTAGGGTTTCGAATTCGCGGTGAGAGCAAAACGTCACGCAATACCCGCATCGAGGTCGTAACCGAGGGCATCCTGACACGTATGATCCAGTCAGACCCTGGTCTGGACGGTATCGGGGTTATCATTTTTGACGAATTCCACGAGCGTTCCATCCATGCGGACCTTGGCCTCGCGCTGACATTGGAGGTCCGACAAACTCTACGGGACGATTTGAAGCTAATCGTCATGTCAGCGACGCTTGATGCTGAACCTGTTTCAGCGTTGATCGGTGATGCACCTCTGATCACGTCAGAAGGTCGGAGTTTTCCCGTCGAACCGATCTGGTTGGCACGACCAAGACACAAAGAAGAGAGATTTGAATCCGCAATTGTCAGTTTGGTGGAACAGGCAATCAGCGAAACGGACGGTGGGATACTGGTTTTCCTGCCGGGCGAGCGCGAAATCCGCAACGTCGCCGATCGGCTTGCGAATGTTGGGCCTGAAGTTAGCGTGTCACCGCTTTATGGCTCCATGCCATTTAAGGACCAGCGAGATGCCATCGCACCCTTGAAGGGCGCTCGAAAACTGGTTTTGGCGACGTCAATCGCCGAAACATCGCTGACAATACCCGACATACAAGTTGTCGTAGACGGCGGACTGGCACGGCGCGCGCGTTTCGACCCCGGATCGGGCATGTCGCGGCTTGTAACAGAACGCGTGACTCGCGCGGAAGCAACGCAGCGAATGGGACGAGCCGGTCGCGTGTCACAAGGTACTTGCTACAAGCTTTGGACGCGCGGAGAAGACGGTGGCATGTCCCCTTTCCCTCCCGCAGAGATTGAAGCGGCAGACTTGACAGGGCTTGCGCTTGAACTTGCTGAATGGGGCAATGACGAGCTTCCTTTTCTAACGCCGCCGCCACCAGGGGCCTTGAAAGAAGCTCGAAACCTACTGGCATCGCTTGGCGCAATGAGAGGAGTTTCGATAACCGAGCATGGTCGCGCGATTGCACGTTTGCCGGTCCACCCTCGCCTTGGCCACATGCTGTTAGAGTGCGGTCGAGACGCCGCCGAACTCGCTGCACTCCTTTCTGACCGCGATCCTCTTCGAGGTGTTGGCGCGGATCTTGGCCTGCGTATTGAAGCGATCCGAAAAGATAGAGTTCCAGGTGCAGCGCGAATACGCGCCGAAGCGCAAAGGCTTTCGAAATTAGTCGACAAACGCCCAGGGTTTGATTTGGCCGAGGCCGCCGCACGGGCGTTTCCGGACCGTATCGCGCTAAAACGGACTGCCGATGCGCCCCGATGGCTGACCTCGGGTGGAAAGGGCGTCAAGTTAGAGCAAACCGATCCCTTGGCGCGTTCTCGCATGCTGGTCGCCGTCGATACCGATGGGCATCCGAAGGAAGCTCAAATTCGCCAAGCATTGCCAATCGATATGGAAACGGTACGCCGCGTCTTCCGCGATCAAATTGAAAGCATCGATGTAATCGAATGGTCGAAAAGGAGTGGGAAGGTAGTAGCACAATCCGAAAGTCGTCTTGGGCAGTTGGTTCTGCATGCTACTCGGCTGGACAATCCGCCCGAAGAGGGCTTGGCGCGCGCAATGATGGACGGTGTGCGCGAACTGGGCATACCATCAAAACCCGAATCGGATCAGCTACGCATCCGTGTAGCGCTTATGCGCGAGGCTGGCTTCGATCTGCCGGATATGTCTGACGAAGCTCTGCTAGCGGATTTGGAAGGCTGGTTGCTGCCTTTCATCGGCAACACAAGAACAGCCACCGAATGGCGGAACTTTGACACGTATTCTCCGTTAAAATCCTCGCTGAATTGGGACCAGCAACAGCTTCTAGATCGCGAAGCGCCTTCTCATTTTACGACACCGCTAGATCGCAAGATTGCCATCGATTACTGCGAAAGCGACCCAACAATTTCTGTGCGCCTGCAAGAAATGTTCGGGGTCACAAGCCATCCCTTGGTCGCCGGGCGTCCGCTGAGAGTAACGCTGTTATCACCTGCTCAAAGGCCGGTACAAACAACCATGGACTTGCCAGGATTTTGGGAAACTTCTTACGAGGATGTTCGAAAGGACATGCGTGGCCGGTATCCGAAACATCCCTGGCCGGATGACCCGACAAAGGCGGACCCAACCCTGCGCGTCAAACGCAAACAATGAACGGGCGATTGATCTGAGACTTGGCTACCAGCGTTTGAGTGAAGCTTCGTCTTCATCGCGGGCTTCAACCCATTTTTCGCCAGTTGACCCAAACTCTTTCTTCCAAAACGGCGCGCGACTTTTCAGGTAGTCCATGAGGAATTCGGCCGCCGCAAATGCATCCGCCCGATGCCGCGAGGCGGTCGCGACCATCATGATTTGCTCACCGGCCTTCAACGCTCCGTAACGGTGTATGATCAGCACCGAGCTCAGTGACCATCTGGACATCGCCTCGTTCCGAATGTTTTCAAGAGCGCTTTCAGTCATGCCCGGATAGTGCTCAATTTCCATGGCTTCGAGCGACCCGTCTTCATCGCGGACCACACCCGAAAATGTCACAATGGCTCCGGCCCCTTTTGCACCTTCGGAAAAGAGCCGAAGCTCTTCGCCGGCGTCGAATGGTTCGATTTGGACGCGAACGCTCATCCGCCCGTCATCGGAGGAAAAAAGGCAACCTCGCGCGCTCCCGAAATTGACGCCGTAAATTCGGTCAGTTCTTGGTCGACGGCGACACGTACCGCCGACACATCGGAGAACGCCAGTGCATGCGCCTCACTTTTTTCGCGAAGCTCCGCAACCAGTTCTTCGACCGTCGTTGCATTAGTTTCAATCTGCTCTTTTGGAGCACCAATTCGTTCCCGAAGCCAGGCGAAGTAAAGCACGTCGATCATGCCTCGTCCCTCAGGTGCGGTACGGCTTTGCGGAAATAATCAAAGCCCGTAATCAGGGTGAGAGCCGCGGCAATCCAAAGCAAAACAACGCCGCCCCACCAGGCATTCCAGTAGAAATCTCTGATCAGGCGCAGATTGGATGGGTCCTCACCACCGGCAAGAATGTCTGCCAATATGCTTTGGTCCATTCCAACCGTGCGTTCGATCCACATGTGTTGGAAAATCCCAGTAGCAAAAAGAACCGCAATCGCGATCATCTGGGCGGTAGTCTTCCACTTCGCCAGTTTGGTAACTTTCAAGGTTCCTGCTGTGTCACCCAAGAACTCGCGCAAACCAGATACGAAGACTTCACGAAACACGATCACTGTCGAAGGGAGCAAAATCCATGGGTCCATGCCGACGCGTGCATCGCTGTTCAATGCCACAATGGTCAGCAATGCGATGACGACCATTGCCTTGTCAGCAATCGGATCGAGCATGGCTCCAAGCTTGCTTTCCTGCTTCCATAGCCGTGCGAGGTAGCCATCGAACCAGTCGGTTACTGCGGCCCCAACGAACAAAAGCAAAGCAAACCAGTCCGCCCAAGGCCTTGCAAAATAAAGAAACATAACGACAACACCGGGTGCCGCGATGAGCCTTAGTACGGTCAGAATATTTGGGACGTTCCAAGTCATTCTTCCGACTTAAAGACTGTTGAGACCAAGTGAAAGAGGCAGCGCTACATCTTCTTTCGCTTTGGCGGTTGCCCGCACCACCATGTCATTTAAGGTTAACACTCCAAGCGTATGGGAGGGACATGCAACAGGTTTCGGTAGAGCGTGTTGGTTATAGCCGATCTGAGTACCTTTCAGATGTGGTGGTTCACATCCTGGGTTTGGCTGTCGTGTTGGCCTGTGTTCCAGTGCTCATCGTTTTGGCGGCAATCGACGGGAATGGCATGGCGCCCATATCCGCAAGTGTTCTGTACGGATGCTGCCTTATCGCGATGATCACCTGCTCGGCGGTCTACAATGTTTTCCCGCACCCTGAATGGGAGTGGCTTTTGAAGCGCCTGGACCATTCCGCAATTTACCTGAAGATCGCGGGTTCGGTCACAGCTTTTGCACTTATAGCTGGTCAAGGATTCCTGCTCGTGACCGGTCTTTGGTTAGCAGCGGGATTTGGTATCGTGCTCAAGCTCATTTCACCGTTCAAGTTTCGTTGGCTGGGCCTGACGCTGTATCTTGGGATGGGCTGGGCCACGAGTTTCTTTGGTTGGGAGCTTTTCATGGCTCTACCCAACGCGGTCGTCTGGCTCATCGGGATATCAGGATTGCTCTATACCGTTGGGGTTGCCTTTTACTTGTGGGAGCGACTGCCCTACCACAACACCATTTGGCATGCGCACGTTCTTGTTGCTTCAGTGGTACTATACGCGGCGAACGTTGTCGCGATCAGCGCTTAGCTTGCATGAAAGTAATTGTAGATCGTTTCGGCCATGTTGTCGGAAATCCCGTCAACCGCTTTCAAATCCGATAGTGCTGCGCGGGATACGGCCTTTGCCGATCCGAAGTGGGACAAAAGCGCACGTTTTCGCGTTGCTCCTACGCCTGGAACATCGTCCAGCGGCGTAGCACCGACAGCTTTGGACCGTTTTTGACGATGTGCACCAATAGCAAAACGGTGTGCTTCGTCGCGTAGCCTTTGAATAAAATACAGCACCGGATCACCGCGGCGCAGGGCGAATGGACGCTCGCGAAAGCGATAAAACTCTTCTTTGCCATGGTCTCGGTCAACGCCCTTTGCGACGCCGACCATCGGAATGTCTTCGACACCAAGCTCGGCCATGATTTCGTGAACGGCACTGACCTGCCCAGCGCCACCGTCAATTAAAAGCAGATCGGGCCATGTACCGCTTTCTCGATCCGGGTCTTCCTTAAGAAGGCGCTTGAACCGGCGCGTCAAAACTTCCTTCATCATTCCGAAATCGTCGCCGGGCGTCAGCTCTTCACCCTTGATGTTGAACTTGCGGTACTGGCTTTTGTTGAAACCCTCCTGCCCCGCAACGATCATCCCTCCAACCGCGTGGGCACCTTGAATGTGACTGTTATCATAGACTTCGATCCGCTGAGGAGGCGCATCCAAGCCAAATGCCTCGGCCAACCCATTCAATAGCTTGGTCTGAGTAGCGGTCTCGGACATTTTGCGCGCCAGACTTTCGCGCGCGTTGCGAAGAGCGCCTGCAACAAGCTCCAACTTCTCGCCCCTCCGCGGCACCGAAATCTCCACTTTTCGCCCAAGCTTTTCGCTCAGCGCCCCGGCCATCAGATCGGCGTCTTCAATTGCGTCCGACAGCAGAATTGAACGCGGAGGTTCTTTGCCATCGTAGAATTGACCTATGAAGGCTTGCATTATCTCACCGGCGCCAGCCCCGGCCCCGGTTCTTGGATAGTAATCTCTGTTGCCCCAGTTCTGGTTTGCCCGAATGAAGAAAACTTGGACACAGGCTTGTCCACCCTCCATGTGCAATGCAATGACATCTGCTTCGGACACGCCCGACGGGTTGATCGTCTGATTGCCCTGAACAAATGTTAATGCCCGCAAACGGTCTCGAAGAGCAGCGGCCCTTTCGAATTCCATGGCATCCGACGCATTTTGCATCTCGGCCGCCAAGGTTTCCTGAACCTTGGTTGTTCGGCCCTTCAGGAAGCGCTCGGCATCTTGAACAAGGCCGTCATACTCTTCTTCTGAAATCAGTCCCACGCACGGTCCTGAGCACCGCTTGATCTGATACAAGAGGCACGGACGGGTCCGACTGTCGAATGTTGAGTCAGAACAGTTCCTAAGCAGGAATACCTTCTGCAGCTGGTTGAGCGTCCTGTTGACTGCCCCGGCGCTGGCGAAGGGTCCAAAGTAATCACCCTTTTCTTTCTTGGCGCCTCTGTGTTTCTTGATCTGAGGGAAACTATGCTCTTTCGAGACCAAGATATTCGGGAACGATTTGTCGTCGCGAAGCAAAACGTTATAGCGCGGTTTCAGTTGCTTGATCAGATTTTGTTCAAGCAAAAGCGCCTCGGTTTCGGTGCCGGTCGTCAAGAACATCATCGACGCAGTCTCACTGATCATGCGAGCGATACGGGGCGAATGTCCGGTCGGGCGGGAATACGAGGAAACGCGCGCTTTCAAGTTGCGTGCCTTGCCGACGTAGAGAACCGCGCCCTTCTCATCGAGCATACGATAGACGCCCGGTGAACCGTCCAGGGTCTTCAGGTAACTTTGGATGACAGTGTGACCTGTCTGAGCTGCTGGACGCTTTTTCTCAACCATGAACGCTATGATGACTGATTCTTAACAGGGCTGCACCGACCGCCTGCGAGGAGCAAGAGAAAAGGTTTCCACGGGAACTGTGGATAACTCCATGGACAACTTTCACACCTACAGGATTTTTCGTTTGATTTTCGACGATTCATGAATATGCCTAAAAAATAGGCAGTATTGCATCTATTTGATTTCATTGAAGATATTTTTGGTGTGTCGCCAAGTTGCTGAAAACATTAATATTTTTGTAACACCTATGTGAACATCAGCTCGTCGGTGCAAAACTCGTTCTGAAACCGGTTTCAATTTCTCTATTCAACGCCCAGAACATCCGGCGTTTGCCAAGCGAGATGCTGGCCGCCATCAACACAAAGAAGCTGACCCGTCACCTCAGGCGAATCCAGAAAATACCCCAGCGCCCGATTGATTGCATCCGGGCCTGCGCCGCGTTCCAGAATGGTGGCCGCGCGCTGTTTTGCAAAGTGCTCTTTGCTCTGACGCACACCCTGCATCGTGGGCCCTGGGCCAATGGCGTTCACACGGATTTTCGGCGCAAGAGCCTGCGCTGACGTCCGAGTCAGGGCCCAGAGTCCCATCTTTGCAATGGTATAGGTCATGAACTCGGGCGTCAGTTTCCGGACCCTTTGATCGATGAGATTGACGATAAGAGCCTTGGCCGTGGGCTCATCCCACTCGCCGCCAATGTCGGGTTCAGGGGCTTGTTCTGCGAACGCTTGTGTCAGGACAAACGGCGCCCGAAGATTTGATTCAATATGCCTGTCCCAACTTTCGCGGGACGCCGTCTGAATGTTGTCGTATTCGAAAATCGACGCCGAGTTGACAAGCACCGTGAGCGGGCCTCCGAGCCCATCCGCAGCGGCAGGCACAAGCGCCTGCATGTCCGCTTCGACCGTCAGGTCCGCGCCAACTGCCACGGCCTTTCGACCCATCGCCTCTATTTGTGCGACCACGTTGTCGGCATCGGCGCTTGAAGAGTGATAATGCACTGCAACGTCATGCCCGCGCTCGGCCAGGTAAAGCGCCATCGCGCGCCCAAGTCGCTTACCAGCGCCAGTGACTAATGCCCGCCTCGTCATCCGTGTCTCACTACCAATACAACGTAAACAACATATAGCACGGTCAGAAGAAGTCCCCAGCGCCGGGTCAAATTAAGCGTGTCAGTAAACACAAACGGTAGCAACAAAAGCGAGGCGCCAATCATGACCCACAAATCAAACGTAAGGAACTCGCGCGGCACCGCAATCGGTCCGAACATTGTCGCGATGCCAACAATGGCCAAGATGTTAAACAGGTTCGACCCGATAACGTTGCCCAAGGCCACGTCCGCCTGCCGTCGATAAGCTGCCACAGCGGTTGTTGCCAATTCGGGCAACGAGGTCCCAAGGGCAACCAGCGTCAATCCAATTGCACCATCTGAGACACCAAACATCTGCGCCAATTCGATGGCAGCATCCACAAAAAGGCCGGCGCCTAATGGAAGCCCGATAATTCCCAAAGATATGTAAAGGATAATCTTCCAAAGCGGGCTGTCGGGCTCCGCTCCTTCGACGTCGACGGGTTCAGCTGTTCGCTTGTGAACGATGGCTGCGCGCACCTGATCGGCAATGATCAGACCCAGCATGATCAACAGAATAAGCCCGTGCACAAATGTCAAAGGCCCAAGGAAACACAACAGGATGAACATGAAGCTTGCGCCGACCATCGACACATAGCTTTTTCGGGTGTCGAATTCTGCGGTTCGAAGTGTGGCCACAAGCGCTGGCACACCCAACACCAAAAGCACATTGGCGGTGTTGGAGCCAACCGCATTACCGATCGCGAGACCTTGGGCGCCTTCCAAAACAGCTTGAATTGAAATGAGAAGCTCGGGCGCCGACGTGCCAAAAGCGACGACTGTAAGGCTTACGATCAAAGCCGGCAGGCCAAACCTGAGAGAGGCATTGACTGCCCCTCTGACAAGCAAGTCGCCGGCAACAAGTAGAATGATCAGCCCGACAGCCGCGATCAACCAGACCAATCGCTCATCCCTTCTTGCAAGGACATGGTCCGCTGCCAATACGGTGCCGACCGCAGTCGGGACATTTCCCCTTCGTTAGCCGGGCCCGTTTTGGCAGCAAAAGGCTCAGCTTGCCGAACATCGCCAACACAGCGATGACAACCAGGAATAATGCGACGACCTTTGACAGCATAGCAGGCTATAGCCCAAATCGAGCAAAGGCTGCTCTGTCTTCAACTTCGTTGATCACGTCACCCAGTACGTTGGCTCCAAAACGTGTCCAAAATGGACGACGTTGTTGATAGACACGAAACTGAACCTTGTCGCCAAAGATTTCCTTCATCTTTGGAACCAAATGGCCAACGCCGTCTATCAAACCCGTTTCAAGTGCACTGCCACCTACCCAAATATCGCCAGTGAACAGATCGATATCCTCATTCAGTCGATCTCCACGACGTGATTTCACATGCTCAATAAACTCAGCGTGGATGTGCTCTTGAAGAACTTTCAGCCGCTCCACGTCTTCGGGCTTTTCAGGTCGGAACGGGTCCAGCATGCTTTTCGATTTGCCGGCGGTGTAGACCCGCCTTTCAATTCCATAGCGGTCTATCAATTCAGTGAAGCCAAATCCTGCTGAGATGACACCGATCGACCCGACGATGGAATGCCGGTCAACCCAGATCTCATCTGCTGCGCTAGCGATATAGTAGCCACCGGAAGCTGCCACATCTTCGATGAAGGCATAGACTTTGACATCTTTCTCTTCCGCAAGCCGTCTGATGCGCGCCGCGATTAGAGATGACTGCGATGGGCTTCCGCCGGGCGAGTTGATGGCCAAGGCGACGGCGTCAGGCTTCCCTTTTGCGAAGGCCTTGTTCAGCAAGCCGGCAAGCCCGGCATCGTGCAAAGCACCACCACGCGCTTGGGCGGCAATCATGCCATTTAATCGGACAACGGAAACTGTGGGCGGGTTCTTAATGAACGGAAGATATTTACGCATGATCAGCCATGTAAGCCGCGCATGGACCGGCAACAAGCTTTCGGTGCGGTTTTTGGCCCGTCAAATCAATCAAGAGCAGCATGCAAGCGAGTTCCCTTGGTGATTATTCCACCACGATTGCCAATCTCGATGGAGCCATATCGTTCAGAAAAACTGGGAGGCAGGGCCCTGTCGCCAGGTATCGACAGCCACAGCCGTAACAGATGCCGCCGCTTGTCTGGATCAGGCCAATCCACGAATCCAGTGCGGTCATGAAGTTGGCTGTGATTGTAAACAAATTGCATGTCACCCGGTTTCAACCTCATCGAGACATGCAATTCGGGGTCGTTTGCGGCAGCATCGAACGCGTCCAAAGCGGCAATGTGTTTATCCGTTAGTTGTGGGGCGTCGTCGAAGCGTTGAGCACTTTCGATATACTGACGTTGATAAAAAACCGTCAGCTTGCCCTCGTGCCAACTTAGCACGGGTATCCGCATGAAAGGGGCCGCTCCATCGGGAACCTCGCCCCGACGATCGGTCGCAATCGGGTCAAACAACAGTTCCAGAAGCTCGGGGCATTCGGCCCGAAGTCGATTGTAGATGCTCTCGGCACTTACGAGTAATGAATCTCCGCCCTCTTGTGCATCCTGCAAACACAGGAGCCCCACCACGTCAGCACTGTCGGTGTGAAAAGTCTGGCGTGCGCTTGTCTGATAAATGCGTGTCTTGGGATCGGTCGGATCGGCGCCGACATTGCGCACGTGTCCAAGGATGTGCCCGGCAGCATTTTGGGAGCGTGCCGACCCAAGATGCGCGCCAATTCCACAGAAGATCGCCGCCGCAATTTGGCGGCTATAGTTCGCAACTGGCAGGCCGGAAATGACTTCAACGCCTATGCCTTTGATCAATTCGTGTCGCAGCGCCCTTAAATGTGTGCCAAAGCTGTGCAACGGGAATGGGTCGTCCTCGATGTCCCCGATGTCGAGGCCCGACGCTAAAAAGTGCTGAGCTGCAGTTTCCAGCTCAGAAATCTGGGCTTCGGTCAGTTCCAATCGCCAACGCTCAGGATCGGCTGCCAATTCACGCCCCACCCAAGCCGACGGGCCGTCAAATCGTGGGGGTATTCCGTCAAGCACAGACATTTGCGGCTCCGAAACGCATCAGGCCTTAAGTCTGTACCCTGTTTTGAAGATCCACCAGACAATTCCCAGGCAAAGCGCTGTGAACCCGGTGATCGCGACCAAGCTGGCAGCCACAGGCACGTCGGACATTCCGAAAAATGCCCACCGAAATCCTGACACCAGATAGAGAACAGGATTGAACAGCGAAATGGTCTGCCAGATCGGAGGCAACATGGTGATCGAATAGAAAGAACCACCGAGGAAAACCAACGGTGTCACCACGAGGAGAGGCACCAGGTTCAACTGTTCAAAGCTTTTTGCCCAGATTCCAATGATGAACCCCAAAAGCGAAAAAGAGACGCACGTCAAAACCAGAAACGCCACCATCCAGAACGGATGCGCGATGGATATATCGACGAAAAAAAACGACGTGATCAAGATGATCGCACCGATCATCAACGACTTGCAGGCCGCAGCGCCAACATAGCCGATAACGATCTCAAGAGACGAGATCGGGGCCGACAACACTTCGTAAATCGTCCCAATGAACTTCGGGAAGTAAATGCCGAAACTTGCATTCTGAAGCGATTGGGTCAGTACGCTGAGCATGATCAGCCCGGGAACGATAAAAGCTCCGTAGCTGACGCCTTCAACTTCCTGAATGCGGCTGCCGATGGCGGCACCAAAAACCACAAAGTACAAAGACGTCGAAAGCACTGGCGATACGATTGACTGAATGATCGAGCGGAAGAACCGCGCCATTTCGAAACGCCAGATGGCTTGAATACCATTCCAGTTCATGACGACTCCTTCACGAGACCGACAAAGATATCTTCCAATGAGCTTTGGCTTGTCTGGACATCACGTAGCCCCAGGCCAGCTGCCTGCAGGTCTTTCAACAGCGACGTGATCCCTGTACGCTGCGCCTTGGTGTCGTAAGAATAGACAAGAGACGCACCATCATCTGAAAGCACTAGATTGTAATCGGACAAGCTTTCGGGAAGCTTGGTTGCCGCCTCGGTCAATTCGATCCGCATTTCTTTCTGGCCCATTCGGGCCATCAATGCCGTCTTGTCTTCGACAAGCAGGATTTCACCGTTGTTGATCACGCCTATCCGGTCGGCGATGGCTTCAGCCTCCTCGATGTAGTGTGTGGTCAGAATGACCGTCACACCGTCTTGGCGAAGACGTTCTACCAGTTCCCACATATCTTTGCGGAGCTCGACGTCCACGCCTGCTGTTGGTTCGTCCAGGAATAACACGCGTGGTTCGTGGCTAAGCGCCTTGGCAATCAGAACGCGACGTTTCATGCCACCTGAAAGCTCAACAGTCCGGTTGTTGCGCTTCTCGTACAAGGACAGGTCACGCAAAACGTCTTCAATCAAAGCATCGTTGCGTGCCTTGCCAAACAATCCGCGTGAGAAGCGAACTGTGTTCATCACGAACTCAAAGGGCTCAAGGTTGATTTCCTGAGGCACAAGGCCGATCAGATTGCGCGCGGCCCGATAGTCTGCCGATACATCGAACCCACCCACCGAAATGGAACCTGACGTCGGAGTAGTTATTCCGCAAATCGTTGAGATTAATGTGGTTTTCCCGGCTCCATTTGGACCGAGCAAGGCGAGAATTTCACCTTCCTCAATATCGAGAGAGACGCCCTTCAGCGCCTCAAACCCATCATCGTACGACTTGCGAACATTCTTAACGGATACAATCGAAGGCATGCGCAAACTCCAGTCAGATCGTCAATCTATGCGGGTCACACCCCGGGCGAAACCAAGAATTTTGCACATTGCCTAGTCAGAAATGTATAAAAAATGCGCGCCCCGATTGGAGCGCGCATCGAAAGATTTGGAGGTGGTTTCCTAGTTCCCGCTTTGAGCGGCTAGGGCCGCAGCATACTCGGGGCCAAGCGCAGAGATTCCCTTGAGGATGTCGATGGCATAAGCCAGCTGATAGTCATCCTCACGCAATTCCGCCGCTTCCTGAGCTTTGGCATTTTCCTCTTCAATCTGACGGCGCTCGTCCTCGGTCAGGCTGTCGTTGCCGAGACTTCCACGAAGGTCTGCCTCTGACCGTGCTCCGCGCTGAGGCTCGTCCTCTTCGCTTTCTTCGCGGCGTGGCGGCTGCTCAACGATAATATCTGGCGAGACGCCGAGTGCCTGAATGGAACGGCCTGACGGCGTATAATACCGCGCAGTGGTAAGGCGCATCGCGCCATCACCACGTAGTGGCATCACGGTTTGCACCGAACCTTTGCCAAAGCTTTTTGTTCCGACAACAATTGCCCGGCGGTGATCCTGCAACGCGCCTGCAACGATTTCCGAGGCCGACGCAGAGCCGCCGTTGATCAAAACAACAACTGGTTTTCCTTCCGCCAAGTCTCCGGGCTCGGCATTGAAGCGATCACCGTCCTGCGGATCACGTCCGCGGGTCGATACGATCTCGCCGGCATCAAGGAATGCATCGGAAACCCGGACCGCCTGGGTCAACAGACCGCCAGGGTTGTTGCGCAAATCAACGATGAAGCCGTTGACGTTATCCATACCGCCAAGCTCTTCAACCTTCTCTTTCAGTTGATCGCGCATAGACGGGAACGTCTGGTCCGAGAACGTTGTAATACGAAGAATAACCGTGTCGCCCACGGTGCGAGATCGAACCGCCGTCAACTTGATGGTGTCGCGAATGATCGAAACATCAAATGGTTCGGCTTCGCCTTCACGGACTACAGTAATGATGATTTCGCTGCCAACCGGACCGCGCATCAGGTCAACCGCTTGATCCAAGCCAAGTCCCAGAACGCTTTCGCCGTCGACGTGTGTAATGAAGTCGCCCGCCTGCATTCCCGCCTTATCGGCAGGCGTGTCGTCGATAGGCGAAACGACTTTTACGAAGCCCTCTTCCTGCGTGACTTCAATACCCAATCCGCCGAATTCGCCACGTGTCTGAACACGCATGTCGGCCGCATCGTCGGGTGAAAGATAGGACGAGTGCGGATCAAGTGATGTCAGCATGCCATTAATGGCCGCTTCGATCAGATCAGCCTCATCAACTTCTTCCACGTATTGGGCGCGGATACGCTCGAATATGTCTCCAAAGAGATCCAACTGTTCATAGACAGACGCTTTCCTGCCCGCCTCTTGAGCAACCAAAGGTCCGGCGACCTGAGTGGTCACAACGGCACCCAGCATCACACCCGTGATTGTTGCCAAAAAGATTCGTTTCATCTGTTTTCCTTATCTCGCATCCGGGTCAAAACGCGTGCCCGGATCTATCGCCTTTCGGTCGTGTCTAACCTCAATATAAAGCGTTTCGGCAGAAGAAAGACCACTACCTTCCGCCGTTTCGATCAAAATCTCTTGTGCTGCGGGTGTGTTACCACCCATCAGCGCAAGGGCGTCTCCGGCCTTAACAACTTGGCCTCGGCGCACAAAAACTTCGTTTACGCCCGCCAAAATCAGCATTTCGCCCTCGCGTGGCTCAAGAATGATCACGCCACCTTCAGTTTCCAGTTGTCCAGTAAAGCGAACAGTAGCGCTGGTAGGAGACGTGACC
>JAPPOI010000309.1 GCA_028818055.1 Boseongicola sp. | reverse complement strand
GTTTTGGCACTTCCATCGACCCAGGTTTGGCCATTTGAAACAACGACCGAATACCCACGCGAAATCGACGGGGTAAGCCTGCCGACCTATCATCGTTGGATGGAAGTTGTGGTCCCTGTCAGTCTTTCCGGACTTCCTGCGATTGCGGTACCCGCTGGCTTCGACGCGCGGGGACTTCCCGCGGGATTACAGTTGATTGGAAAACCGGGATCAGATCACAATCTTATTGCGATGGCCGAAGCATGGGAGGAAGTTGCCGGGGACTTGATCAAACCGCCGAAAACCCTTCAAGCACATTGACGGTGTTTACGCCGATCGCATCGACGGCATAGCCGCCTTCCATGCAGAAAACGGTCGGCTTTCGAAGCTTCCCAATCCGCTCTCCAATCCGCGTGAAATCCTCACTTTCAAGCTTGAAGAAGCTGATCGGATCTTCTTTGTAAGCATCAACGCCAAGCGAGATCACCAAAGCATCCGCCCCAGTCATTAATGCTCTGGTGAGTGCGTCGTCCAATGCGTCGCTCCACCGCTCCCACGTGGTCCCCGATGGCATAGGGTAGTTGGCCGTAGCACCCTCACCCGTTCCAATGCCAGTTTCATCTGAATAACCCGAAAAGTACGGAAATGCGTCCTCTGGCGCACCGTGCAGCGACGCGAAGAACACATCACCACGGGAATAGAACATATCCTGCGTACCGTTTCCGTGGTGAAAGTCTACGTCGATGATGGCAACTCGGCTTGCCCCGCCCGCGCGAAGTGTTTCGGCAGCAAGGCCGGCGTTGTTCAAGAAGCAGTATCCACCATACATGTCAGACGTCGCGTGATGCCCAGGTGGTCGGCACAGCGCAAATGATGCACCTGCTCCGTTCGCCACATGTTTCGCCGCGTCCTGAGCACATGCAGCGGAGGCAAGGGTCGCTACCCATGTGCCTTCGCAAATGGCCGTCTCTGACGCCAAGGCGTAGTAGCCTGCGCGCCCGTCGATATCTCGAGGTGGTCGCGATTGTTGCATGCGCCGCGCAGGCCAATTGGTAGCAATCAGGTCACCTTCGTTTCCAGCGGCCCGCCATTGCTCGTGTCCATGCTCCAGAAAAGCAAGGTAACCGGCATCGGTTGTTGAGCGGATGGATTCGAGATCAGCCTCTTCTGGCTCTCGAACGTCACCAAACCCACGTTCATCCAACCGCGCCCGAATGATGTCTACACGTTCAGGGCACTCAAACGGCCGCACAAACACCCCGCCCGACAATTCGCCTTTTGGAAAGTGCGCCCGGTGGGTCTCGCTCGCATAAACACGCATCACCCCGCCTGAGCCTCTTCCCTCAACCGGCGAGAGATCTGGCGTTTGGAGACAATGGACGCCGTCAAAACGCCGACGGTGACAATGGCTATGATAATGGTCGAAAGGGCGTTGATCTCGGGGCTAACGCCTAATCGTACCGATGAGAAGATCTTGATCGGCAGCGTCGTTGCGGACGGCCCCGACGTAAACGAAGCAATTACCAAATCATCCAGCGAAAGCGTAAACGCGAGTAGCCATCCTGAAATCACAGCTGGTGCAATGATAGGCAGGGTGACCAGACGAAACGCCTCAAACGCCGACGCGCCAAGGTCCAACGCCGCTTCTTCAAGTGATCGGTCAAAAGTCACCAACCGTGACGACACAACAACCGAGACAAAGCACATCGAAAACGTGGTATGCGACAAAACAATTGTCAGAACACCGCGGGCTAACCCGATCGCAATGAAGAGCAACAACAGCGACAAGCCAGTAATGACTTCGGGCATGACGAGCGGCGCATAAATCATCCCGGAAAACAGCGTACGCCCGAAGAAGGGTCCGCGACGGATCAAGACGTATGCAGCCATCGTGCCTAGGACGGTCGCGATCGTGGACGAAAAGAAGGCAACCCGAAGCGTGACCCACGCCGCGTCAATCATCGCTTCGTTTTGCAGAAGCTCGCCATACCACTTGGTTGAAAAACCTGCCCAAACGGTCACTAGCTTGGATGCGTTGAAGCTGTAGATCACAAGGATCAGCATGGGGATATAGAGGAACGCAAACCCCAACGTCAGCGACACGATGTTAAAGGGAGACAGGCGGTTCATCCTTCGGTCTCCTTGGCCTGGTTCCGCTGGAACAGAACAATCGGGATTATCAGGATCAACAAGAGGATGATGGCGACAGCGCTTGCCACCGGCCAGTCACGGTTGTTGAAGAACTCTTCCCAAAGAACTTTGCCAATCATCAAAGTTTCTGAACCACCAAGAAGTGACGGAATAACAAATTCGCCAAGCGTTGGAATAAAGACCAGAAAACACCCTGCAATGATGCCGGGTCGCGCCAATGGCAGTGTCACCAACCAGAACGCCTGAGTGCGCGAACAACCCAGATCCTCGGCCGCTTCCAACAAGCTTTCATCCATTCGCTCCAGCGTCGAATAGATCGGCAGGATCATAAACGGCAGATAGGTGTAGACGATCCCGATATAGACAGCGATCTTGGTGTTCAAAAGCGTCAACGGAGCATCGATGACGCCGATCCACAGCAGGAATTGATTGAGGAAACCTTCGGTCGAAAGAATGCCGATCCATGCATAAACACGGATCAGAAAGCTTGTCCAAAACGGTAAAATGACCAGCATCAGAAGCGCTGGGCGCCAGACCTCGGGCGCGCGCGCCATTCCGTATGCAATTGGGAAGCCGACCAAAAGCGTGAAAATCGTGGACAGCAGAGCAATCTGCAGCGACGACACATACGCTTTCCAGTACAGATCGTCGGACGTCAGGAAGACAAAGTTCTCAAAGTCCAGCGCACCGAGAAACTCGGTGAACGCTGCCCATCCGGCGCCTATGTCCAATTTCGGTGTATAGGGCGGAATGGAAACTGCGTAGTCAGATAGCGATATCTTGAAGACAATGCCGAAGGGCACCAAAAACAGGATCAATAGCCAGAGATAGGGTATGCCGACTAGCAGGCGTCTCATCGTGGCAGGACCAATCCGGCGGTATCACTCCATGAAAGCCAGACTTCATCTTCCCATGTGAAATCGCGCCGCTCGACCCTGCTGCGATTGCCGACTTCGCACTTAATGACCGGACCTTCGGGCAGTTCGACGTGATACGTCGAAAGATTTCCCAAATACCCGATATCAAGGATCTTCCCGCGCACTCGGTTCGAACGGTCCTGCGGCTCGTCAGACGAGATGGCTATCTTCTCTGGCCGGATTGCAAATGTTGCTGCGTCTCCACGCGATAAGTTTGAACCCATTTGTCCGATTAGTGCACGGCGTCCCTCAGCCCACTCCAACTCGGCATGACCATCGGCAGAACCGACGCGACCTTCGATCAGGTTAACGTCGCCGATGAAATCAGCGACGTAAACGGAGTTTGGTTGTTCATAGA
>JAPPOI010000348.1 GCA_028818055.1 Boseongicola sp. | reverse complement strand
CGTTGATGGCCGGACCGGGAAAGTACGTCGACGAAACACTCAAGTACCTAAACAACGTCTACGAGATGGTCGTAATTATGCTTCTCATCTGTCACGAATACAAAGTCACCGCGGTGCCGAAACTCGTGATTGCCATGAATAAGCTCATGACAATTCTGGGTGTTCCCGGTGGCGAAAAGATCGAAGAAGACTTCAAGTTTGGCCTCGCGTTTGCTGACAACAAACTGGACAAGGATTTGGGCGGGGCGCTGGACGAGATAGCCAAGAGGCTTGCTGCAGTCATTGGCGCGGGCCAGTACCCGGTCGACGGGAAAGAGCCATTGATGGCGATGGCCGAAACCCTGATGGAGACATTTGGCGATATCAGTCCCGGCCTCTCCTTTGACGAGACCATGCGCGGCCACGTTGGCCCCTCTCGCAATTGGACCGGCCCGGCATCGAACGCCTATGACGTTGCAGCCAAAGGTGGTGAGTCATTCACCGCCAATTTCTCGGTCAATGTCATCCATGCCTATCACCTGATGAACGACAAGCCAGAAGCCGGCCAACACGATGGCTCTTTGTCAGGCGAAGTTGCTTGGGAGCATGCGGACGGCACAACAGAAACGCTTTCACTTACCGACGGGACGTTTGATCTGCTGAAGCAGGATGAGGCCGAAGTTGAATGCTGGACGATGACTTATACCGGCGTTCTGGATGGCCGGTTCAACTTCAAAGGTGTCAAAACCCTGAGGCGTCGAAAAGGGTCGACCTATTTCGGTGATGTCACAACGCTTTATGTCGACTTGGAACCTATCGATCCCAACAAGGATCAAGGGCACCAAGGCGTGCTATCGCTCGGTCTTCCCGATCTGGCAACACAGCTCAGCACACTGCAGGGGCGCTTCAAAAACGCCCGGCCGCTGGAAGCTGTTCTGAAAGATATGCGAACGGCAATCTCGGACAACAACGCCAAGACTGCGTTCCTGGAAGGTGGTTTATTTAAAGACCTCATCGAAGCCCTGCTTGCGGCCTTTAACGATGAAAACCTTCATCCAGAAGCAGCAAAAGCGCTGGACGAAGTTGCGAAGCTGTTCACAGCGTCGCTGGCCGCTGTATTTGGCAAACTAATCTTCCGGACATACGGCGGGATGACGGCCTATGCCTATAATTTCCCGGCGCGCGAAGATGTCGGGAAGACCATACCGAAAGAAGAAGGCGACGCCCTGCCCGCTTTCCCCAAAATCGGCAATCAGCATTACCCGGTCAAAACCGGCGACGGACAAACCGTAAAGCTTTATCGTTTCAAGGGTGGCACCAAGGGCCCGGTCATGATGGCCTCGGGCTTTGGCACAACGGCGCTGTCCTATGGCCTGTTGACCAATGAAACGTCTCTTCTTCAGGAGCTTTTGGCGGCAAACTACGACGTCTGGCTTTTCGATTACCGCTCAAGTCCTTTCACGGAAAAGGCGTCGACCACGCCTTTCACATTGGATGACATTGCCAAGTACGACTGGCCAGCTGCGATAGATATCGTTTTGCAGGCTCGAAAGGATGATGGAGAGCCTGTCAAAGATGTTCAGGTTCTGGGTCACTGCGTCGGCTCAATGTCGCTCCAAATGGCGATGCTGGCAGGCTATGTGACTGACGTCAGGCAGATGGTTTCTTCTCAGTTGACTGTTCATCCTGTGACCAACTGGTTCAATCAGCTGAAGTCGGACACCTTCACGGCCAAAATCCTGGCCCAAGGTCTTCCGAAACCACTGCCGGCGCTTGTCGGCTCGGTCACTGGCAGCTCGGGCCTAGCCGAGCTCTTGGGCGGCCTCGACACGATCGATATGAACAGCGACCCCGACGACACCGAGGGGCTCGATCCCATTCTCAATGCCCTGGCATGGAAAGTGCCGTTTCCCTATGCCGAGGCGTGCTACAGTCCAACCTGCCACCGCATATTCGGGATTTACGGGCCGGCATACATGCATGCCAACCTGAATGAAGCGACCCACAACGCGATCAAAACGGTTTTTGGCAAAGTGTCATCGAAGCCTTTCGAACATTTGACGCTGTGCATGCGAAATGGAATTGCCGTGAACGCTGACGGTCAAGACGTATACCTGCCGCACTACAAGCGCCTGGATATGCCAATCCATTTCATCGCCGGGGCAAAAAACCTGGAATTCCTGCCGGATACCTCATTGCGCACGATGACGTGGCTCCACGAAAAAATGCCAGAGCGCGCAGACCTGTTTACCCGCAAGGTCTATCCAGATTATGCGCACATGGACATCTTCATAGGAAAAGCAAATCCAAACCCGATATTCGCGGACATCGTGGCAAAATTTGACGAAATGAATTGATTGGCCGGGGCGATTATTGCCCCAGCAAAGTCGCTGAGATCGGCGCGATGATCACGGAACCGGTTTGGTTTCCAAACGACCATTCGACCAGAGCCGCAACAGTATCGGGCTGAGCGCGCCCAACCAGTATGACGCCGTCGTCTTGTCTGGCCTTGAATGCCGCACGATCCATGGCTCGACGGATTTGGTCTGCGCTTTGGCCGTCGCCATCGATGTCTCGGAAGACGAGCCCCGCTGGGACGCCAATCCGTCCCGCGTTCTGATACGCCGTGTTCAATCCTCGTGGGAACGTCACCAATCCATGCCCGGTAACCGCCACAACATCCACGATTTGTGCGACGGCCGCGCGATCTATGCCGGACTGACCAACGCCATCCATGACCGCAACCGCTTCTGGAATCGTTTCAAGATTGGACCGCATCGCAACTTCTACGTCCTGCGGTGTCGCACCATCAGGCAAAGATGGGATCATCACAACTTCACGACCGGCATTGCGGTACGCATTTGCCAATTCCGCTGCGTCCGAACGCCCGGCATCGATTGCAAACGCCACACCCTCGGGGATCGATCCCAACTCAGCGATCGCAGGAAGCCCATCACCAACGTGAACCAGAACAATCGACATCAAAGGTCTTGCATCTGGGTTGTCGAATGCCATGCGATACCGTTCTAACGCCGGTGCACCGTCTTGAACGTCATCAGTTTCGACCGTTTCGGTTTCGGCGACTTCTGGCTCTGTTTCAGGAGTTGGCTCATTGTCATTGCCCAAGCGACGAACGGTAGGCAGAGCTGCAACCCGATTGGTTGATCCGGTATCCGCTTCGGAGCCAGTCTCCGAAGCAGCTGATTCCTCTGCGGGTTCTTCAACTTCGGCCACTTCCGGAGCCTCTTCCACAGGCTCTGGCTCGACTCTTGGCAAGCTGTCGGCAGCAGTTGTCGTGTCGGACTCGATTTCACCTTCAGCTGCCGGAGCTTCCACCGTGTCAGGTTCTGCTCGGGCAATCCGCGTCTCGTTTTCGTCAATTTCCGGCGCTTGCCCAAGCGACGGTCCATCGTCAACTTCCGGCAGCGGA
>JAPPOI010000249.1 GCA_028818055.1 Boseongicola sp. | reverse complement strand
GTTGAAGAACGCATCGTCGAAACTAAAGCGCAAAGGCTGTGATTGGATCGTCGCCAATGATGTATCGCCAGAAACCGGCATTATGGGTGGTTCTGAGAACGCAGTGACGATCATCGACAAAGATGGCTCCGATGCATGGCCGCGTATGACCAAGGAACAAGTGGCACGCAAACTTGCCGCTCGCATCTCCGAGGCACTTGGCTGAATGAAGGCGGACATCAAGCTTTCGTGGTTGCCGGACGCTGATCCAAACGTACCGCTTCCAGCATACGAGACGACCGGTGCTGCTGGCGCAGACGTGAGGGCGAATTTTCCGCCCGACGCAAGGGCAGGCATCGAGCTGGAACCTGGCGAACGCGCGCTGATCCCAACTGGATTCGCAATGGAAATTCCGGTGGGGTTCGAGGTTCAAGTACGCCCCCGTTCCGGATTGGCACTGAAGCAAGGTCTTACGTGCCTCAATACACCAGGAACGATTGACAGCGATTATCGCGGCCCGGTCGGCGTTATTCTGGTCAACCTCGGCCAGTCTTCCGTCAAGATCTCGCACGGAGATCGAGTTGCGCAGCTTGTTGTCGCGCCCGTCATGCAGGCGGAATTCCAACTGTCTGAATCACTTGGAGAAACCGAGCGTGGTTCTGGCGGCTTCGGTTCAACAGGATCGTCCTGATGGCGCTTGTTCTGGCACTCGCTGTCTTCTTGTGGGGACTTGGGCACGTTCTGAAAATGCCAACATCTGCGCGAATTCTGATGTTGGGATTGCTGTACATTGCAGTCTTGGCAGCAACCATAGTGCTTCCCATTGGTCACCCGCTGCGCGAAGCGCTCGGTGGTTCGTCGATGGAGTGGCTGGTTGTCGGATTGCTCGCCGCCTTGGTCTGGGGATACGCGAAGGGGTTAAAGCGTTTGCGGTCGTATGTCCGGCCTGAAAACAAGGCCCAGACTGCCAACGGCGACAGCCAAACCGAGCTTGAACGCAACGCACGGCATATTGTCCTGCGTGAGATCGGAGGTCCTGGTCAAAAACGCTTGAAAGAAGCGCGCGTCCTGGTCATCGGAGCTGGCGGTCTGGGGTCACCGGCGCTGCAGTATCTGGCGGCTGCAGGCGTAGGAACAATCGGAGTGATCGATGACGACGTTGTCGAAAACTCCAACCTTCAGCGTCAGGTAATTCACACAGATGACTCCATTGGTTTGCCGAAGGTGTTTTCTGCCGAGCGTGCAATGACCCGACAAAATCCGTTCATATCGGTTCGTCCATATAATCGGCGTCTGACCGCTGACATCGCCGACAAGTTGTTTGCAGATTATGATCTCATTCTGGATGGAACGGATGACGTTGAAACACGGTACCTCGTGAACGAAACCGCCGTGCGGGCAGGGATCCCGTTGATTTCAGCGGCAATCTCTCAGTGGGAAGGTCAGATCAGCGTGTTCGATCCCTCACGTGATGCTCCTTGTTATGCCTGTGTGTTTCCCAATCCGGCAGCAGATGGGCTTGCACCAAGTTGTGCGGAAGGTGGCGTTCTCGGACCACTACCCGGTGTGATCGGGGCCATGATGGCTGTCGAAGCCATTAAGTTGATCGCAGGAACGGGTGAAAACTTGATGGGGCGGATGTTGATCTACGATGCATTGTACAGTGAGACCCGTTCCATAGGCGTGAAACGGCGCAGTGATTGTCGCGTCTGTTCAAATTTATGATCGCAGTCTGGAACCTTCCGATGAACGTCCTTAGGTTCATCCAATCGACGTTGTGTTTCAGGAGCTTTGATGTCCAACCCCCTTCTGTCTGAATGGTCCACGCCATTCGACATCCCGCCATTTTCCGAAATCTCAGACAGTGATTTTACGCCTGCATTGGATGCCGCATTAAACGAGGCGCGCGCGAGCATTGCCGAGATCTGCGACAACCCGGAACCTCCCACTTTTGAAAACACAATCGAAGCTTTGGAGTTGTCGGACGACCTTTTGGGGCGTGTGCTTTCAACATTCTACAACCTCGCCGGCACCGACTCGAACGAAACGCGCGAAGCTTTGCAGCGTGATTTTTCTCCAAAGATTTCAGCGTATTCATCAGAAATCACGATGAATGAAATTCTGTTCCAACGCATCGAACAGCTATGGAATTCTCGGGACCAACTTGATCTGACCGATGAACAAGAACGGGTCTTAATGCTGACGCGACGCGGCTTTGTTCGGGCAGGGGCGCTGCTCGAAGGTGAAGCCCGAGATCGACTAAAGGATGTGAAAGCCCGTCTGGCCATTCTCGGAACAAAATTCACCCAGAACATACTGGCCGAGGAGCGATCGTGGCTCATGGAACTGTCCGAGGATGACTTGGACGGTCTTCCCGATTTCCTGATTTCGGCTGCACGTGGCGCAGGTGACGAGAAAGGCAAATCTGGCCCGGTGATCACGCTGTCCAGATCATTGATCGTGCCGTTTCTTCAGTTCTCGCCCCGTCGCGATCTGCGTGAGAAAGCCTGGCGGGCTTGGACGTCACGTGGGGCAAATGCAAATGACCACGACAACCGCGCAATCGCGGCCGAGATACTGTCGTTGAGGTCTGAACGTGCGAAGCTGCTGGGATACGCAGACTTTGCGACGTACAAGCTCGAAACCGAGATGGCGCAAACACCGGATGCGGTTGACGACCTCCTGAAGCAGGTCTGGAAGCCCGCCCGCGCTACCGCACTCAATGATGCCAACGTTTTGGCTGCGATGCTCGAAGATGATGGTCACTCCGGCGCTTTGGAGCCGTGGGACTGGCGGTACTACAGCGAAAAACGCCGTGCAGCAGAACACGATTTGAACGAAGCTGAGTTGAAGCAATACATTCAACTGGAACGTATGATTGACGCGGCCTTTGCTTGCGCAGATCGATTGTTTGGGCTGAAGGCAGCCCCAATCGAAGACGTCACTTTGAACCACCCTGATGCTCGTGCTTGGGAAATCACGCGCAACGGCGAACACGTTGCGGTTTTCGTCGGCGACTACTTTGCACGGGGTTCCAAACGATCAGGAGCCTGGTGTTCAGCGCTGCGATCACAACGAAAGTTGGGCGGCGATGTTCGACCCATTGTCATCAACGTCTGTAACTTTGCAAAACCACCCAAAGGGCAACCCGCTTTGCTCAGTTATGACGACGCACGCACCTTGTTTCACGAATTTGGGCATGCCCTTCACCAGATGCTAAGCGATGTGACCTACGAGTCGATCTCGGGGACCAGCGTCGCACGCGACTTCGTTGAACTGCCAAGCCAACTCTATGAGCATTGGCTCGAAGTCCCTGAAGTTCTGGCTGAATATGCGACGCACGCTGAAACTGGGGAACCAATGCCCCAAGAAATGCTCGACCGGCTGTTGGCGGCGGGCACTTATGACATGGGTTTCCAAACCGTTGAATACG
>JAPPOI010000317.1 GCA_028818055.1 Boseongicola sp. | reverse complement strand
GTTCTCAACCAGATCAAGACGACCAATGCCGTGCTTTCCGCCAAGCTCGTTCAGCTTCGTCAGAATGGTGGCCGGTGACATCGCTTCGCCGTTGATGGCGACCGCGTCACCCTTTTCGAAAGTGATTTCGACCATTTCCGGCACATCGGGCGCCTCTTCGGGATGGACCGTGCGCTGATAAACGTAATCTGGTGCCTCGCCAGCCGGGTCTTCCAGAACTTTTCCTTCAGAAGACGTGTGAAGAAGGTTGGCATCAACGGAAAATGGCGCTTCGCCGCGCTTGTCTTTCGCAATCGGAATTTGGTTCTTTTCGGCGAAGTCGATGAGCTTGGTCCGGCTTGTAAGATCCCAGACGCGCCAGGGCGCAATGACCTTGATGTCCGGGTTGAGCGCGTAAGCCGCTAGCTCGAACCGAACTTGGTCATTGCCTTTTCCGGTCGCGCCATGCGCAACGGCGTCAGCGCCAGTTTCCGCGGCGATTTCGACAAGACGCTTTGAGATCAGCGGCCGGGCGATAGAGGTGCCAAGCAAATAGAGCCCTTCGTAAAGCGCATTTGCGCGAAACATCGGAAAGACGAAGTCACGCACGAATTCTTCGCGCAGGTCCTCGATATAGATTTCCGAAACGCCCATCATCTCGGCCTTTGCGCGCGCTGGCTCTAGCTCTTCGCCCTGACCGAGGTCCGCGGTGAACGTCACTACGTCGCACCCGTATTCGGTTTGCAGCCATTTTAGAATGATCGATGTATCGAGGCCGCCGGAATAGGCCAAAACAACTTTCTTGGGCGCAGACATGATTCCCTCATAGGATTTGAGAAGGTCCGCGCGCGTGTAAGATGTTTTGATTTCAGGAACAAGGTCTGGCCGCCGAAAAGGAAGCCGACATCGTTGGCCGCCTTAGATCCGCGCCTCCAATAGTGCTGAGCGCGATGCGTCATACGCATCCTGGATTTTGACGGGGTCGACTGAAGTCGCCCCGGCCTTTAACGCTTCCTCGCCGGTCCTGCACAGCTCGCTCACTTTGGACAGCCCGATATTCATTGCGCTGCCTTTCAAAAAATGGAGCGTTTCAGACTGCTGGCTTGGTGAGGCGGTGATGAGTTGCGCCAGAGACTCCTCAAACTCCTCAAAGAACAGACTCAGAATGTCATGAAAATCCTCCTCCCCCACCTCTTTCTTCAGTTCGTCCAGGCGGTCGAAATCAAGCATTCTCACCCTCTTCATATTTGTTTGTTGGACATAGACGACGCTAATTAATGAATCGTTCAAAGCGGCCTTCGGAAAATTTGATGTTTCATCTCGTTTTAAGACCTTGGTCTGAAAACAAAGCCCATGAGCCTTGTGCGCGCCATCAGTCGGGCAATTCAGCCTACGAAACCGCCGTTGCGAATACTTGTGGTCGACGACAGCAAGTCGCAGCGCCATCTTTTGATGAAAACGCTGATGAAGGCCGGATATCCGACTCTTGACGCAGAATCCGGACAAGAAGCTTTGAAGATTTGCGAAAGAACCGACGTCGATTTTGTGATCAGCGATTGGACGATGCCGGGAATGACAGGCGCCGAGTTTTGCCGAGAGTTTCGCAAAATAAAAGGCAGCGACCCCGCCTATTTCATTTTGCTGACAGCTCAAACCGATCGCGAAGTACTGGCGGAAGGGCTGGAAAGCGGCGCTGATGATTTCTTGTCAAAGCCTTTTCAACCCGTCGAACTTCGGGCGCGCATTCGAGCGGGCGAACGCGTTCTCATCTCGCAAAAAGACATCGTGTCCAAGAACTCGCTTTTGACATCGGCACTTGAAGAAATTCAGGATCTTTACGCTGCCGTCGAACGGGACTTGCGTGAAGCACGAAACTTCCAGCAGGCGCTTGTACCGAACCGGTTTCGATCTTTGCCCGGCGCAGATGTTTCGATGCTGTATCAACCAAGCGGACACGTCGGTGGCGATCTTGTTGGAATGTTCCGAGTCAGTGAAACGCGGTACGGGCTTTTCTCAGTGGATGTTTCCGGACATGGCGTCGCGTCAGCGCTGATGACCGCCCGGATCGCGGGTTACTTTAATGCTTCGTCGCCGGAACAGAATGTGGCGTTATCCATAGACGAATTGGGCCTCTATTCCATGACTTGCCCAGCCGATGCCTGCCGACGATTGAACAACATCCTGATGGATGAGATTGATACGGACAGCTATCTCACAATGGTACTGGCGGATGTCGATCTGATATCGGGTCGTGTCAGGATGTGTCAGGCCGGCCATCCAAGCCCGGTCATTCAACGCGCGAATGGATCGGTCGAATTCGTCTCGAACTTTGGCTTGCCCATCGGGTTGGTTGCTGATTCCGATTACGGCGCGTTCGAAATCACACTCAATCCAGGTGACCGGCTGTTCCTCTATTCGGACGGCATAACGGAGTGCCCCCTGCCTGACGAAAGCATGATTGACGAAGATGGGCTGGCGGAAATCCTTAGGTCCAACGAGTCAGCAAGGGGGCCGAAGCTTATTGAAGGCTTAGTTCAGGAGCTTAATGTGCGTTCTGGCATAACAGAATTCCCCGACGATCTTTCCGGGATACTTTTGGAAAGAAGCGCTGAGGTCACCTGAACACTTGCGACAGAAACATTGCATCGCCCGGATTCTCAACCGCGCGGATAGCCATATCAGGTGACATCCAGATGGCTGTATGTCCCGCTTCAGTCGGAGGGCCGTGCTGAAGGACGGGCCGCGCTATGAAGACATGACAGAGCTTCTCGGCCCACAGGTCATATTCGGGCATGTACGTGAAGCGGCGAAAGGCCCCGAGCCGAGTTGGCCTGTCGATCTTCCAGCCAGTTTCCTCGAACACCTCGCGATACAGGGCCGGAATCGGATGCTCTCCGGGGTCGATGCCGCCGCCGGGCAATTGAAACTCGGGTTCCGGCTCTTCCTGATGCGTCAGAAGAACGGAACCATGGCGGATCAGAACCGCGTAGGCGCCTGGCCTGCGTATGTACTTCCGATCGCTTTGTACTGGTTCGCCGATCCTGCGGATCATCCCTTGGCCCTTTCGTTCGCGTCCCTATATAGACGCGGTATGCACAGCCGCGGCGCGCAAGGAAACCCCATGAATATCGGATCGAAGATCGCTTGGGACGATACCGTCCTGCCATTTCAACTTGATCGGACGGACACGCGCGGGCGTGTGGCGCGTCTTGACGGCGTCCTGCAACAGGTGCTCGCGCAGCATGACTACCCGGCTCCAATCGAGGCCTTGGTGGCGGAAGCAACGCTGTTAACTGCTTTGATCGGTCAGACAATCAAGCTCCGCTGGAAGTTATCGCTGCAAATTCGCGGTGACGGCCCCGTCCGTTTGATCGCAACAGATTATTACGGCCCGACTGAGGATGGTCAGCCAGCACGAATTCGCGCCTATGCAAGCTTTGATCGTGATGCGCTTTCGGCAGATACACACCCGTTTGAGCAGATCGGTAAGGGATACTTTGCAATCATGATCGACCAGGGTCCGGATATGACTCCGTATCAAGGCATCACTCCGATTGCTGGCGGTTCGTTGGCGGCCTGCGCACAGACTTACTTTGCACAGTCCGAGCAGTTGCCTACGCGATTTGCATTGAGCTTTGGGCAATCACAAAGCCCGGGCGAGGACATGCATTGGCGTGCAGGCGGCATCATGCTGCAACACATGCCGAAAGCATCACCCTTTGCTTTGGAGGGCGGCAGCGGCGAAGCAGGATTGCTTCAGGGCGAAGACATCCTTCAGGGTGATGACGCCAATAACTGGGAACATGTGAATGTGCTGCTCGATACAGCGGAAGACATCGAATTGATTGGCCCGACGGTACAGCCAACAGAGTTGCTGATCCGGTTGTTCCATGAAGACGGGCCGCGTGTGTTCGAAGCACAGCCGGTTGAGTTCGGGTGCACATGTTCGGAAGACAAGGTGCGCCAAACGATGTCGATCTATTCGGCCAAGGACATCGGCCACATGACGACCGACGATGGCAAGGTGACTGCCGATTGCCAGTTTTGTGGCGCCCACTATGAGTTTGATCCCGACACATTGGGGTTCGAGGCCAAGGATGCCGACTGATCTGCGCGAACGTCTTCTGGCTGCTGCGAACCAGGATGGAAGACCGTCTTCAGATTACGACCTGAACGCAGATGTTGTTCTGCCAGAGGGTCGCGTTTTGCGCCCGGCAGGCGTGTTGGTCGGGATGATTGAGCGTGATGCCGGGGCTAGTCTTATTCTGACAAAACGCACGTCGACCCTGAAACACCACCCCGGACAGATCGCGTTCCCAGGTGGCAAAGTGGCTGACGGTGACGCTGGACCGGTTGCTGCTGCGTTGCGGGAAGCCAATGAGGAAATTGGTCTTCAGGCGGACAATGTAGAGGTTGTTGCAACGCTTCCCGAACATGAAACCGTGACCGGGTTTTCGGTGACGCCGGTTCTGGCTCTGGTGAAGCCGTTCGATCCTGTTCCCGAGGCTGGGGAAGTCGCCGAAGTTTTCGAAGTGCCGCTTCAACATGTTCTAGATGCCGAGAACTACGGGATCGAAGGGCGCCGTTGGCGCGGAAGGCGACGGCAGTACTTTACGGTACCGTGGGGACCCTATTACATCTGGGGCGCAACGGCCCGCATGTTGCGGGCCTTGGCTGACCGGATGAATGATGACTCGGATCGAAGCTGACTGGCTTAAAAGCGAACCAACACAGGCAATTCTTTCGATGCTGTCCGATGCGGGGCATCAAGCATTTGCCGTGGGTGGTTGTGTAAGAAACGCTCTCTTGGACGTGCCGGTGGGTGACATCGACATTTCAACGTCGGCCACCCCCGAACAGGTGACGGGCCTTGCAGATGAGCTCGGCTTCCGCGCGGTCCCGACAGGAATTGAACATGGCACAGTAACAGTTGTTGCCCACGGTGTGCCGTTTGAGATCACGACTTTTCGGCGCGACGTAGAAACCGACGGACGCCGTGCAGTCGTTTCCTTTACAGACGACATTCGCGAAGATGCGCGCAGGCGCGATTTCACCATGAACGCGCTGTATGTAGACGCCGCAGGGCAGTTGAACGATCCGCTTGGCGGGTTGCCCGACATTGTCGCGCGACGCGTCGTGTTTATTGAGAATGCCGAAGATCGCATTCGCGAAGATTATCTCAGAAGCCTTCGCTTCTTTAGGTTCCACGCCATCTACGGAGACCCGGTCGCGGGACTGGACGCGGATGCTTTGTCTGCGATTGCCTCCAATCTGGATGGGTTGGAGCAACTTGCAAAAGAAAGGATTGGCGCCGAGATGCTGAAGCTATTGGCGGCAGTCGATCCTGCGCCGTCACTTGCATCGATGGAGCATGCCGGAGTGATGGCTAAAGTGTTGCCCGGTGCTGACACTTGGCTCGTCGGTCCTTTGGTTCACATCGAACAGGCTTTTTGTGCCAAGCCGAACTCTATTCGCCGGTTGGCTGCGCTTGGCGGTGAGGCGCCTGAAAAGATGCTGCGGTTATCCCGATCTCAGACCAAGGCGTTGGAAATTACAAAGCGGCATCTTGTTTCGGATAAATGCCCGGGCGCTTTGGGTTATGAGCTGGGCGAGGAGCAGGCCATCAGCGTTTGTCTGCTTCGGGGTGCCTTGTCAAATCAGGAGTTGGCAGAAGGTGTGCGCGCGGAAATCAGAAAAGGCGCAGGCGCCCATTTCCCGATTTCTGCCGAAGATCTGATGCCAGACCTCACCGGCCCAGCGCTGGGCGACGCTTTGAAGGCGCTAGAGGCGCGATGGGTCGAAAGCGATTTCACGCTTTCGCGCGAAGACCTGCTCAATTCTCTCTGAACGGGGATGACACTCGCGCTTCTTTCGAGTATGACCGTTTGGCCGAACATGGAGGGCGCAAGATGGAACCAAGGATCGATAAACAGAAGGCCTGACCGGCCCGATCCTTAATTCGGGCCCGGTCCAAACCGCAGCCCATTTCCATTTTGTAATGCTCAATTTTCGGAGCTTCCCATGTTTCGCTTTTTTGAAAATCTAATTGACCCTTTTTCCGACTACGTCGAAACCGATACGCCACCGCAGAAACTGGTGCCGTTCGTTTGGCAATACTGTCGTCCGTTCAAACGCGTTTTTGTTTTCGCCGCATTGACTGCTGCCTTTGTAGCCCTGATCGAAATCTGGCTGATTTCTTATCTTGGCCGCTTGGTCGATTTGCTTGGAAATTCGTCGCCGCAAACCTTCTGGTCCGAGAACTGGGTTGAAATGGCGCTGGTCGCGTTCTTCTTGTTGGTGATCTACCCAATTTCCAACGTCATCAGCGTAGCGATCTTGAACAATACGATCTTGCCGAACCTAGGCACGCTCATCCGTTGGCGGTCGCACCGTCACGTCCTGCGACAGTCAGTTGGATGGTTTGAGAACGATTTTGCCGGGCGTATCGCCAACCGGATCATGCAAACGCCGCCTGCCGCAGGAGAAGCCGCGTTTCAGGTCTTTGATGCGATGGCGTATTCGCTGGCTTACGTCGGTGGTGCGCTGGTCCTACTCAGCGGTGCGGATGCACGATTGATGGCTCCTTTGGCAATCTGGCTGATCCTGTATCTGCTTTTGGTGCGGTGGGTCGTTGTCAAAATTGGCCCAGCGTCAAAGGCAGCGTCTGATGCACGCAGCACCGTGACGGGCCGGGTTGTCGACAGCTACAGCAACATCCACTCCGTCAAGATGTTCGCGCACCACGACACCGAGCTTGATTACGCCAAAGAGGCCATCGAAAACACACGTAGAACATTCATGGTCGAGATGCGTCTTTACACGATCATGGATGTCGTCCTGACAATCATTAACGGCTTCCTCATCGTCTCGGTCGTTGGTCTGGCCATTTTGCTGTGGTCGAACGGCAGTGCCAGCATTGGCGCTGTTGCCATTGCATCGGCTCTTGTTCTTCGGCTGAACGCGATGACCGGCTGGATCATGTGGGCGTTGTCATCGTTCTTTCAAAACATGGGCGTTGTGTCCGAAGGCATGGAGACGATTGCTCAGCCTGTCACTCTTGTCGATGCCCCGGACGCAAGGCCGCTGGAGCTGACCGACGGGAAGATCGAGTTCAGCGGGCTGACTCACCACTATGGCCGAGAAGCTGGTGGCCTTGATGGCGTGGATCTTGTGATCAAGCCAGGCGAAAAAGTTGGTCTTGTCGGCCGATCGGGTGCTGGCAAATCCACACTCGTGAAGCTGCTTTTGCGGTTCTACGACGTGGATGGCGGGAAGATCATTATCGATGGCCAAGACATATCGCATGTTACTCAGGATAGTCTTCGGTCGTACATCGGCATGGTTCAGCAAGACAGCTCATTGCTTCACCGGTCGGTTCGGGACAACATCCTTTATGGCCGGCCCGACGCATCGGAACTTCAGGTGATTGAGGCGGCAGAACGGGCCGAGGCCAGTGAGTTCATCCCTGATCTTGAAGACCCTCAGGGCCGAAAAGGCCTGGACGCCCATGTGGGTGAACGAGGTGTCAAATTGTCAGGTGGCCAACGGCAGAGGATCGCATTGGCGCGTGTGATTTTGAAAGATGCACCGATTCTGGTTCTGGACGAGGCGACCAGCGCGTTGGATAGTGAGGTTGAGGCCGCAATCCAAAATACGCTCTATGGCATGATGGAAGGTAAGACAGTCATTGCGATTGCTCACCGGCTTTCGACCATTAGCCAAATGGACCGCATTCTTGTTCTGGAAGAGGGTCGGATTGCAGAGCAAGGCACCCACGAAGAGCTTTTGGCGATGGGCGGCCTATATTCCAGATTCTGGAGCCGCCAGTCCGGCGGTTTCATCGATACAAATGTAGAGGCCGCCGAGTGATCCGACGTGCCGGAAATCTAATCGATGCCTTCGCGCCAGCAGAGGGCCCGCCGCCGCGCAAGCTTGGCGCCTTTTTTGTATGGGCGCTGCGCGGCACATTTCCGATCTTGTTGGTGGCCGGGTTGATCTCGGCCGCAGCGGGAACGCTTGAAGTTTTCTCGGCGCTGCTTCTTGGCCACGTTATCGACACGGCGATAGAATCCGATCCCGCCACCTATTTTTCCGAAAACTGGCTGACGGTTTTAGGTGTGCTCGTTTTCTTTCTTGTCGCGCGGCCGCTTCTGTTTGGTCTGTCGTCAACCGCGAACTCGGTTGTCGTGCTGCCAAATTTGAATCCTTTGGTTTTGACGCGTCTTCACAAGTGGACTCTTGGGCAGTCTGTCACGTTCTTTGACAACGACTTTGCAGGTCGCATTGCGCAAAAACAGATGCAGACAGCCCGGGCACTGACAGACGTCGCGGGCGAGGTCATCAACGTGATCTTCTTTGCGCTGGCATCGCTCATTGGCTCGGCGCTTTTGCTGACGGCCATCAACGGGTGGATCGCACTTCTGCTATTTGGCTGGTTGATCGGCTATCTCGCGATGGTGCGCTGGTTCATGCCTCGGATACGTGCGCGATCAAAGCGCCGCGCCAACGCTCGGGCAATGGTCACCGGTCAGGTCGTAGACACGATTACCAACGTCAAGACGGTCAAACTGTTCGCGCATGCTGATCACGAAGAAAACGCTGCGGTCGACGCTGTAGCCGAGTTTCGAGAGCGCGCCTTGGATTACGGCGCGGTCGCCGCGAGTTTTCGATTCTGTCTTATGGCCGTGGCCGGGATGGTGCCGGTCATTTTGATTGGCGGATCGCTTTGGTTTTGGTCGAATGGTGCCGCATCGCCTGGAGACATCGTTGCCGCTGGTGCGATTTCGATCCGCATTGCGCAAATGACCGGTTGGGTCAGCCATGTACTGATGGCGATCTACGGCAATATCGGCGAAGTCGAAGATGGCATGAACACCTTGACCCCTCCGCACTCGCTTGTGGATCAGACGGACGCTGTCGATCTGCAGCCGACACCCGCCACTATTTCGTTTGAGAACGTCAGCTTTGCGTACGGTCGCGAGACCGGCGGCGTGGATCAAATCGATCTCAAGATCGCACCCGGAGAAAAGCTTGGTATCGTCGGGGCGTCGGGCGCCGGGAAGTCCACCTTGGTGGCGCTGGTGCTGCGCCTTTATGACAGCGAGACTGGAACGGTTCGTGTATCTGATCAGGATGTTCGCAAAGTCACACAAGAAAGTTTGCGCCGTGCCATTGGGATGGTCACTCAGGAAACGGCCATGTTCAATCGCTCTGCGCGTGACAACATCCTTTACGGAAACCCCGGGGCTTCCGAGGCAGAAATGATTGAGGCGGCGAAGCGTGCCGAAGCGCATGAGTTTATCTTGGGGCTTGAGGATCACAAAGGCCGTAAGGGGTATGATGCGCATTTGGGAGAGCGTGGCGTAAAGCTGTCGGGTGGCCAGCGTCAACGTATTGCGCTAGCGCGGGCAATTTTGAAAGACGCACCAATTCTAGTGTTGGACGAAGCGACAAGCGCGCTTGATTCAGAGGTCGAAGCGTCGATTCAGGCTGCGTTAGAGACGGTCATGGAAGGCAAAACCGTTCTGGCGATTGCCCACCGACTTTCCACGATCGCGCGCATGGACCGGATCGTGGTTTTGGATGAAGGCCGGATTGTAGAAGAAGGCACGCACGACACCCTCCTCGCTGAAGATGGCGTATATGCCCGGTTCTGGCACAGGCAGTCCGGCGGATTTCTGGGCATCGCACAGGCGGCCGAATGACTACAGTGACGATCGAGCGTTTGGGCCATCAAGGCGACGGAATTGCACCCGGTCCCGTTTACGTGCCGCGCATGCTTCCCGGAGAGGTCGTCGAAGGCGAGATTTCTGGCGATCGCATCTCCGCCCCCAAAATTATCACCCCGTCCTCGGATCGGGTGAAACCCGCATGCCGCCATTACGCGCAGTGCGGCGGTTGCTCGCTTCAACATGCGTCAGACGACTTCGTGGCGAACTGGAAGGCTGGCGTTGTGAGAGAAGCACTGATGGCGAGAGGCCTTGGTGCTGAGATCTCGGCTGTGCACACATCGCCCGCAAAATCACGAAGACGGGCCGTTCTTACAGGAAAGAGGACCAAAAAAGGCGCTATGGTCGGGTTCCATGGCGCCGCTAGCCACGTCATCGTTGATGTTTTGGACTGCCAAATCCTGCAGCCAGCTATTGCTTCGCTTTTGCCTGAATTGCGCCGACTGACCGTAGAATTCGCTTCTCGAAAGGGCGAATTGAGATTTGTGATCACAAGCAGTGATACGGGAATTGATCTTCTGATTTCAGGCGGCAAAGAGCTTGATCTGGCAATGCGAGGACGTTTGGCAGAGCTTTCCGAACAAATGGACCTTGCGCGATTGGTCTGGGAAGACGAGGTGATTGCCCAGCGTCGGCCACCCATTTTGAACATCGGATCGGCCCCTGTTCCGCTTGCGCCGGGCGGGTTTTTGCAAGCGACCAGAGAAGGCCAGACGGCACTTCAGGCAGCAGTCATGCAAACTGTGAACGACGCCAGATCTGTGGTCGATTTATTCTCTGGTTGCGGAACGTTTGCCTTGGTTGCCGCCGAAAAAGCTGAAGTGCACGCCGTCGACTCTGTCGATGATCTTCTGGCGGCGCTTGATGCTGGTTGGCGTCATGGCACTGGTTTGAAGCAAATCACGACGGAAAACCGTGATCTGTTTCGGCGGCCAATGCTGTCTGATGAACTGGCCAAATTTGATGTGGCCATCATAGATCCACCAAGAGCGGGTGCAGAGGCTCAGGTTGTCGAACTGGCATCTTCGAAGATTCCGACGGTAGCTTCAGTCTCGTGCAATCCAGTCACATTTGCGCGTGACGCAGAGATTCTTGTGAAAGCTGGATACGCAATTTCGAATGTGCAGGTCGTGGATCAGTTTCGCTGGTCTCCGCACGTTGAAGTCACAGCGTGCTTTTCCTTGCAATAGAGGGATTCAAAAGACTTATCGCCTACGCTATCGTCAAAGCGAGGCAATTTGCTGGGTTGCGGGCATGAAATTCACACGACGTTTTACAATGTTGGGATTGGTGGCGGCTGCATTGTCAGCATGTGGTTCGCGTTTTCGCCGTTACGACGGCCCTGAGGTAACGCGCATCGCAGTCTTCAAAAAGAACAGACGAATGTTCTTGATGCACAATAAGAGCGCTTTGAAATCCTACTACATCGACTTGGGATTTGCGCCGGAAGGCGACAAAAAGATCTCGGGTGACGGCAAAACACCCGAAGGCCATTACTACATCGATCGCCGCAATCCGGACTCAAGGTTCCATCTATCGCTTGGAATTAGCTACCCCAATAAGAAGGATCTGGCCGAAGCCAAGGCGCTCGGCAAATCGCCGGGTGGCGACATCTTCATTCATGGTCGTGGCAACGTTCTGACCCGGTTACGTCCGGACTGGACATGGGGCTGCATCGCTGTGACCAACGACGAAATTGAAGAAATTTACGCGATGGTCCGCGACGGCACGCCTATATCGATCTACGCCTGAAGCACCGTTAGGTGCCCATCACCAATGTCCACCAGATCTTGCCGTTTGATTCCTGGAACCAAGCAAAGCCCAACTGCTGGGCGCGGGGGTCCAAAAGAACCTCTCGGGTTTCTGGTTGTTCCATCCATGCACTAAGCGTTTCGATTTCGGTCTCGTAAGTTTCCGAAATGTTTTCGCCGATCAGTTGGCCGGTATAGCCAACGCGCGCCACCCGATCCAACGGGCTTGAGCCGTCAGATCCAAAGTGCCAAGGGCGGTTTTGCAACGACATATCGCGCGAGTGCGTTTCCGCTGCCGCGTTCAACTCGGATGATAACCGCACATCGGCGGCGCCGCTGGCGGCCCTCAGCGCATTAATGCTGTCGAGCATCCGGAATTGGATCTTGGCGGTATCTTGCTGACCGATCCTATAAACCTGTGGCAGTGGTTTGCCATCCGGGCCAAGAACCACTGGAGGAGGGGCACACGCCGTCAGTAGTGCCAGAGCAATAAATGCAAGTGTTTTCCGGATCATGCTTTTCCGCCTCGATTATTTTTCTCCGCCTTACCGCCAAATCCTTCCGGTTTCAAACCGAAGTGCCACAGGTGGCAATATCTGACGCTTGTGTGAATTGATGATGCAACAAAGGCAGAGTACACCTGCATCTTAGACGTGAATGAGTCGGAGTTTTACATGTCTCGCACCCCCGATCCGAAGTTGAACCGCCGCGGCTTTCTGGCTGCTGGCGCTTCTGTTTTGGCTGCACCGGCGATCGCCCAGACCGATGATGTTGAATATCGCGGTCCGATTTCGTCCGCTGTTCGCAGAAATGCGTCCAGTTTCAGGGCATTGGAATGGCAGCCGTACTTCGACAATCTTCGCAATGGTGCGATCTTGGTCGATATCTCGTCGCGCGCTTTGCACTATTGGAGTGCGGATGAGTCGACATACAAACTCTATCCTACGTCTGTGCCTCTGAGCGAGGATCTGACTCGCCGCGGCAGAACGCGTGTGATTTTAAAGGATCCGGAGCCAGATTGGCGGCCGACACCGGCAATGAAAAAACGTAACCCGGATTGGCCAGATTACATGCCTCCGGGCCCTGATAATCCGCTAGGAATTCGTGCGCTTCATTTGACGTGGACGTACTACCGAATTCACGGCACGCACGACACGCGCAAGATTGGCCGTCGCTCATCGAATGGATGCATTGGGCTCTATAACGAGCACATCGTTGAGCTTTATAATCTGGCCAAGGTCGGAACGCAGGTTCTGCTGATCTAGTCAAAACTCGACTCAGTCGAGCCATCCCTTCAAATTGTCTTCAACCGCTTCGGCGAGCGCCGCAATGTGCGCGTCGCTGTCGTTAAGGCAGGGGATGTATGTGAAGTGCTCTCCGCCGGCCTCTTCAAAGCTTTCGCGGATCTCTTCATTGATTTCTTCAAGCGTTTCGATGCAGTCGGCCGAAAAAGCGGGCGCAATCACGGCGATGCGCTTTTTGCCGTTCTCTGCGAGCCGCGCAACTTCTTCGACTGTGTAAGGCTTCAACCACTCTTCTGGTCCAAAACGGCTTTGGAACGTGGTGACAATATCGCTGTCATCCCACCCCAAACGCTCTTTCAGTAGACGCGTCGTCTTTTGGCATTGGCAATGGTACGGATCGCCTTCCATCAGGTATCGCTGTGGTACACCGTGGTACGAGCAAACCAATACATCTGGTTTTGCGTCCAAGGCGCCGTACGCCGTCTCAACCGACTTTGCCAGTGCATCGATATAGGACGGGCGGGCAAAATAGGCCGGCACCGTTCGAACTGGCGGTTGCCATTTCTCTTCCATCAAAGCACGGAAAAACTGGTCGTTCGCGGTCGCTGTAGTCGCGCCAGCGTATTGCGGGTAGAGCGGGAAGAACAAGATGCGCCGACAGCCGCGTTCGGCCATGATGCGGACCTTCGATTTCGTCGACGGATTCCCGTAACGCATGCAGAAGTCGACCAAGACTTGATCGCCATAGCGCTCTTCGAGTGCTGTTCTCAACTTCTCGGTTTGTGCCTTCGTGATTGTCATCAAAGGGCTTTCGCCCTGCTCTTCATTCCAGATCGACTTGTAAGCGGCGCCTGATGAAAACGGCCGCTTTGTCAAAATGACAAGCTGTAACAGAGGCTGCCAAATCCACGGGCTGTAATCGATGACGCGTCGGTCGGACAAAAACTCGTTCAAATAGCGACGCATCGACCAGTAATCGTACCCATCCGGTGTCCCCAGATTGGCAAGAAGGATGCCCGTTTTCTCGCTCGGCAAGGCCGGATGATCGGCGGGAAGATGACGGTCTGCTATTTCGGTCACATTGCTGTCCTGGATCGACTTTTCATCAAACATGTTACGGCGTCCTCGGACCAATGTCTTCAATTGGTTAGGACATAGAGGTTTTGCGTCTTCGGTCAACGTTTCGGGGGTGTGACACCTTCGCCTGCAGATGTTTCGGAAACGCCAAGTGCATCAGCAAGTCGTGTCGTCGCTGAGCCAGGCTTCAGCGACTTTGGCTGACTTTCATCCGGAGCCCAGCCTGTCAGGTATATGACTTCAAAAGTCGCGGTCATACGACCGCCGGGGTCTGAAAAATGCTGGCGGTAAATGTGTTCAGTCAGTTTGAATAACTCGCGATGGGCGATTGACCGATTTCGGGCAGCTAAAGCATTGGATTCTCCCATGCCCCTCAGATCACGCACCAAATCCGCTAGGCAGGTATAGGTCACATTGATCGTGCGCGTGTCCGCAACCGGAAGGGCAAAGCCTGCGCGTTGCAACAAGCCACCCAATTCGCGAACATCACCCATCGGCAGAACACGCGGAGACAACCCGCCGGTCAAAGCTGTTTCGGCCTCGGCCAGTGCAGTCCGCAATTCGTGGAGCGTCTGGCCGCCGAACATGGCACCAAGAAAAAGACCGTCAGGGATCAATGCCAATCTAGATTGAACCATCTGTCCGACGGGATCATCTGCCCAATGAAGGCATCCAGCGTGGACGACCAGATCATGCGATGCAGCGTTCAGATCAATGTCGGACTTATCTTCGACAACATGGGCGCCGGGCACGACGGGTCCAAATACGTCAGACGCAGCGGTGATCAGCGCGGGCGATGTGAACTCTTTGTTAACCGTCCCGAGCGTTTCCTGCAGGTCGACTGCAATTTCGTGCAACAGAAAATTCTCCGGGCGCCGAACGGCTCGGGCACGGTGCAATGTCAGAGCATTTCTGTCGGTCAAAGTCGGCGCTTGGTTCATAACGCAGGGAAGGTATGGGTTTATGTCGGTAATGCAACGCGCACTTGCCCTGATTTACCCGGACCAGTGCATTTTATGCGGTGAGCTTGTTGAACGCCCAGGTGCTTTGTGCGCCGCGTGTTGGCGCGATACTGATTTTCTGACCGGGCACTGCTGTGATCACTGCGCAATCCCACTTGCGGGTTCTGGCGATGGCAACGCAGATCTTTGCGATGACTGCTTGTCTTTCGAGCGACCCTGGCTAAAGGGCCGGGCGGTATTTTCATACTCGGGCGCTGGGCGACGTTTGGTGCTGGGTTTGAAACACGCAGATCGGACCGACTTGGCCAAACCGTCAGCAATGTGGATGGCGCGAGCCGGTCATGAACTGCTGGCCGACGGCACGGTAATCGTTCCAGTCCCGACGCATTGGCGTCGACTGGTGCAAAGGCGCTATAATCAGGCTGCAGAACTTGCGCGAGAACTATCAAAGACAACAGGGCTGCAATTCTGCCCCGATGCCTTGGTCAGAACCCGCAAGACGCGCATTCAGGATGGAATGACGATTGAACAACGTTTCGCGAACGTAAAAGGCGCGATCACTTTCAATCCACGCCGGAAATCTGACATTCAGGGCTGCAGCGTTTGTGTGATTGATGACGTCATGCCCTCGGGCGCGACCCTGTCGGCAGCAACTGCAGCTTTGTATGACGCCGGCGCAGATCAGGTTTTCGTGCTTGCGCTGGCAAGGGT
>JAPPOI010000104.1:1018-3431 GCA_028818055.1 Boseongicola sp. | reverse complement strand
ACATGGCGCGGTCTGAACAGGCCGCGCTTTTTCGCTGATCTGCATTTTGGGGATTCACTTAACGAATCACATGTGCGAAGTTACTCAACAAGCGCCAGTAAGGCGCGCGAATGGGCAGGCAGATGAGCAAATCAAACAAGCGACCAGCATTAGGTGCGATTGTGTATTTCGCACTAATGTTCATGCTTGGGCTCTATTTCACCTTTGCAAGTGTTCAAGGCGATTATGGATTGTTTCGCCGCGTTCAAATCGAAGCCGAAGCAGAAATGTTGCGGGCCGAGAAATCTCGATTGGTTTCCGAAGTTCGAGATCTTGAAAACAAGACCAAGCGTTTAAGCGATGATTACCTGGATCTCGATTTGCTCGACCAACAGGCCCGCGATATTCTTGGCCTGATACGTTCCGACGAAATCGCACTTAACTAAGCTCGTCGGGCCAGCCTCCAAGAGCGCATTACTCCTCAATTTTCACAGCACCGATCGAGCATTGCATAAAAAGCATGGCGGGTTTTCGGGCGCGTTACGACTTTATGCGTGATTTCCGTAGCGTCATAGTGTATGTTTTTGTTTAACGTTAAACTATCTGAGCCGAAAGGGAGGGCTCCATGGCCGCGAAGCGCTCGACTAAGAAGTCCAACGCTCCAAAAGAGGAGTTGTTGAAGTACTACAAGGACATGTTGCTGATCAGACGGTTCGAAGAAAAAGCCGGTCAGCTTTATGGAATGGGGCTTATTGGCGGTTTTTGCCACCTCTACATCGGCCAGGAAGCTGTGGTCGTTGGCTTGGAAGCCACGACAAAAGAAGGCGACAAGCGCATCACCACGTATCGCGACCACGGCCATATGTTGGCATGTGGGATGGACGCGAAAGGTGTGATGGCCGAGCTCACGGGCCGCGAAGGCGGATACTCGAAGGGTAAAGGCGGGTCGATGCATATGTTTTCGACCGAAAAACACTTTTATGGCGGGCACGGCATCGTTGGCGCAAACGTGCCTCTTGGTGCCGGTCTTGCTTTCGCTGACAAATACAAAGGCAACGACAACGTCACGTTCACCTACTTTGGCGACGGCGCAGCCAACCAAGGTCAGGTTTATGAAACCTACAACATGGCTGAGCTTTGGGACCTGCCCGTTGTCTTCGTTATTGAAAACAACCAGTACGCGATGGGAACAAGCGTTAAACGGGCCACGAAGTCGCCTTCGCTTTGGGAGCGCGGCGCAGCCTACGGCATTCCAGGTGAAGAAGTTGACGGTATGGATGTACTGGCAGTGAAAGCTGCTGGCGAAAAAGCCGTTGAACACTGTCGGGCGGGCAAAGGCCCCTACATTCTAGAGGTGATGACATACCGCTATCGCGGACACTCCATGTCAGACCCAGCGAAATACCGTACCCGCGACGAAGTTCAAAAAATGCGCGAAGAGCGTGATGCCATCGAAGCGGTCCGCAAGCGTCTTCTGGATGCCGATCCAAAGATCGAAGACGAGCTGAAAGCAATCGACAAAGAAATCAAAGCCATCGTGAATGATGCCGCCGAGTTCTCGAAAGAGAGCCCTGAGCCTTCATTGAGCGAACTATGGACGGATATCTATGTCGAGGCTGCAAGCTAATGCCTCATTTCGAGATACATGCAGCCGACGTTGACGCGGCGAAGTCGTTTTATGGAGGTCTCTTTGGTTGGGCTTTCGAACCGATGCCCGGCGGCGAAGAGATCGACTACCATCTGATCGAGGGCGACCAGATCGGCATGACAAAAGGTGTGACCGGTGGGTTGATGCGCCGCCACGGCGATAATCCTGCGGCTGGAAGCCCGGTTCGGGGTGGAACGATGACATTTGAGGTTCAGGACTGCGATGAGCGGTACACATGGGCGCTGTCAAATGGAGGCGCCGAGGCGCTGCCACCCACTGACTTTCCCGACATCGGGCGTTGCGCCTACGTCGAAGATGGACAAGGAAATATCGTCGGCATGATTGCGCCGGAAGGAGACTCTTAAAATGGCAACTGAAATTCTCATGCCAGCGCTTTCACCCACAATGGAAGAAGGCACCTTGGCCAAATGGTTGGTCAAGGAAGGCGACACCGTTTCGTCCGGCGACATTCTGGCCGAAATCGAAACCGACAAGGCGACCATGGAATTCGAAGCGGTTGACGAAGGCACCGTCGGCAAAATCCTTGTTGCCGAAGGTAGCGAAGGTGTGAAGGTCAATACCCCAATCGCAGTATTGATCGAAGAAGGCGAAAGCGCCGACGATATCGCGACGCCTGCTGCCCCTATTGCTGCACCAGAGGCCGCTCCGGCGGTTGAAGAGGCAGCATCGGTCGCTGCCGCGCCAATTCAAGCCAGCGTCGATCGCTCACCCGATTACCCCGAAGGAACCGAGATGGTTTCGACCACGGTTCGCGAAGCGCTGCGC
>JAPPOI010000104.1:0-1008 GCA_028818055.1 Boseongicola sp. | reverse complement strand
TGCGCGACGCAATGGCTGAAGAAATGCGTGCGGACGAAAGCGTTTTCTTGATGGGCGAAGAAGTCGCCGAGTACCAAGGTGCTTACAAGGTCAGCCAAGGTCTTCTGGAAGAGTTCGGGTCGCGCCGCGTCGTTGACACACCAATCACTGAGCACGGATTTGCCGGGATCGGCGTCGGTGCCGCTTGGGGTGGGCTCCGACCAATCGTTGAGTTTATGACCTGGAACTTTGCGATGCAGGGCATTGACCACATCATCAACTCGGCAGCCAAGACGCTTTATATGTCGGGCGGCCAGATGGGATCACCGATTGTTTTCCGTGGCCCCAACGGTGCTGCCGCGCGTGTTGCGGCCCAGCACTCGCAAGACTACGCGGCATGGTATTCCAGTGTTCCTGGCCTTTATGTCGTCCAGCCCTATTCAGCCGCCGACGCAAAGGGTTTGCTGAAGACTGCGATCCGAAACGACAACCCTGTCGTCTTCCTTGAAAACGAGATCATGTACGGACAGTCTTTTGATGTTCCAAAACTGGATGATTTCACAATCCCATTCGGCAAGGCCCGCATTTGGCGCGAAGGCGATGATGTCACCATCGTGTCTTGGGGAATTGGCATGAAGTATGCGCTGGAAGCCGCTGACGAACTTGCAAAAGACGGCATCAGCGCTGAAGTCATCGACCTGCGAACCCTCCGCCCATTGGATATGGAGACCGTTGTTCGCTCCGTGCAAAAAACAAACCGCTGTGTCACAGTCGAGGAAGGTTGGCCAGTTGCCAGCATGTCAGACCACATCGGGTCGGAAATCATGCGCGAAGCCTTCGATTATCTCGACGCTCCGGTGCTGAAATGCACAGGAAAAGATGTGCCGATGCCCTATGCGGCGAACCTTGAAAAACTGGCTCTGACGTCGACGAAGGAAGTGATCGCCGCCGTCAAGGCCGTCACCTACCGGTAAGAGGCAAAGCGATGCCTACAGAACTCCTCATGCCCGCGCATTCTCCTAACATGTA
>JAPPOI010000339.1 GCA_028818055.1 Boseongicola sp. | reverse complement strand
ACGGCATCCTCCATCCATCGACGCCAAACAGGCCGCCACAGTTGGAAAATCATCACGTTGTGCTGGAACTGCTCCATACGTCGACGGAACTCCAGCTTACCCTCTCGCAGGCTTGAATAATTGGCCTGTCGTAAATCGCCGGTGACATTGGTGTAAGGCACACCCATGGCCGAACAACAGGCCAGCAAGGTTCGATATTGAAAGGCCTCGTAGGATCCGCCGACGTCGGCTGGATCGGAGAACTTCACGTCTTCACCCGGCAACAACAGCTGCATGGTGCCCGGCTGCAGGCCCAAAAGTGCCGCCCCATCGTCATCGCGTGGCAGGCCTTCTTCGCCCATCACGTCTTCCGGTGCCGGGCGCGTGATGAAGGCCGCAAACATGGCCGCCACTTTCTTACGGTCCAACTCGGCATCGTCGTATTGATCGAGCAACCAGAGCTTGGCCATGGCGGGAGCCAACCACGGAACACCTCGAATTTGTCCTTCGGCCACCGGGCTAAATATATGCAGGACCTGATTGGCCGGGACACGAACACGAGCGGAACCGTCAAGTTGGCGCACATCACCGGGAGCGCGTTTCAAAAAGTGATAGGCGACACGCCGTCCCAGACTATCGAACTCCACCCCGAACACCACTTCGTTTCCATTGGGCAGGGTCTCGCAGTGCGATAGCGGCAATTGCTCGGACGGCAGCAACTGAAGCTGAAGCGGCACGGACAATCCATCCTGAGGACGTCTGGACCGTAATCTGAAAAAGCATTCTCCAGCCTCAAACACGGCGCGCGCCGCCATGGACTGAAGCCCATAGAAATCCGTCAGACCATCCGCGTCCGCCTCGTCCGTCCAGGCGAGCCACAAACGCTGGATCCGGTCCTTGAGCTCTGCATCCTCAACCAGGCTGGACGGCTTGATGCCTGCGCCAATCGAGTGTGCCGCAAAGCTGGATGCGGCATTGGAGGCATAGGGGTTATTGCGAACCAGATCCCGAGACCGGGCCCGCAGTACATCCCCACCTTGGAGCAGGGCTGCGTTGATGCCATCGGCTCCAGCGCGCCACGACGACAGTCGCCTGGCCATCTGCGCCCCTTCGAATCCCATCGCGCGCACTTGAGCGGCCTTGGGTCGCCCGAACATGGAGCGCAAGTTTTGCAAAAACGTCATATGTTCAATTCCATTGAGGGGATCAGTACCCCTTGGAGGTAAAGGTCCGGATTTGTCGCGCCGGTTCCTTGCCAACCAGCTTGGCGAGATCGGTTTCCAGGGCCCGAATGGCTGCGACAATTTCACCATCGCCTCGGTATTCAACGGTTTTGCCGTCATAACTGACCCGGGCGACGCCACTGGCGCGCTGGGCCTTCAGGGCGTCCATCTGCGCTGTCAGCTCTTCGATACTGGCCATCGATCCCTACCTGTTCATGTATCCACTCGAAATCACCTGCCGTCTCGAAGCGGTGGGCCTCGTAATCCGCCCCCCTTGTCTGTGCTCTGCAGCTTCATCCGGAGGATCATCAGCGCCTACGTGCAATTGATCTTCCATATGTTGCCAGCGGGCTTCCGACCAACGGTCGGCACCAGCAATCCACGCGGCGGCCCGGGCATAGACCCGGCAATCCAGAGCCTCATTGCGTTCACGCAGTTTTTGCCATTCAAGCCGGGCAAACCCACGCTTGGTTCGAACCGTTACCAGTTGCTCGGCGACCAATTGCTTGAGCCACTCGCTCTCAATCCAGGTGGGCAAATGAATCGAGCCCGCCGGATAAACGGCTCCGCCCTCTTGTTCTTCGTCTGTCGGGCGCTCCAACCTCAAAAACCGATAGGTCTCGGCCTTGAAGGTGGAAACGGCCACGGTCCACAGGCGCGCGCCTCGGCGCAGGCGTTTGCCTGCATGATTGGTATCCACATAAGTTGGCCCCGACACCGGACTTGAGCGATTAAAGCCTTCGACACCTTTAACCGGAGCCACCTGGGCAAACCCGGCTGAACGAGCCCAGCCATAAACAGCCGGAGCCTCATAGCCGGTATCGATGGCCAACTTGGCAATCCGGAGGGCAGAGCCACTTTCGTGACACCAGGTTCGATCAAGCAGCTCGTTAAGATCAGACCAAGCTCCGGCATCACCAGGGCCACCTTCAATCACCACATGATCGACGAGCCAGCTTTCCAGCCCACGCCCCCAGGCCCAGACATCGACCTCGATGCGATCCTTTTGAACGTCCGCACCTGCCGTCAAAAACAAACCGCCAGCCGGAACCGAGTCTGGCTTCCATGCGGTGCGCCGATCATAACGCCGCCGCCAGTCGGGCGCTGCACCGGATTCCACCCAGGTTTCGCCGAGCGACGTGGTGACGAAAGTCTTCATGCCCTCGGCACCCTGACCCCTGGCCGACCAGAACGCGCGCACCATGGTCTCCAGGCGGACCCACGGCGAATAGATCTCGTTCAGATGAAAGCCCGCAATTCCGGCAAATGGGTTTTCGGCTCGCCACTCCCCGTCTCGGATAGAAGCCCACCGCTGGGCATCCGACCAAACAGCACCGCAATCCTCGCAGACGTAATGCGCAGTTTCAGGCAGATGGCCACCGCCCTTATTCTTATCCCAGCGCACCTGCTCCCAGCACAGAACCTGATGTGTTCCACAATCCGGGCAAGGCACCCAGAAACGGCGCTTGTCACTTTCCTCCCAGGCCGCATCAATCCGGCTGACGCCCTTGATGGTGGGCGTCGAGACCAGGACGATCTTTCGATTCCAAAAGGTCACCGTGCGCTTGCGCGCCAGATTGACCGGGTCACCTTCCGCACCAGCGCTGGCCGGATAGCGATCCACCTCATCACAAAGCAGGATCCGGATCGGGCGCATGGCCAGGCCGGACGGCGCGTTGGCACCGACAATGGTCAGGTGCCCGCCCGCAAACTTCTTGTGCAGGATCTTGTTCGACCCATCGCGCGACTTTGGATCCGAGAGCTTCCCATGTAGGCACGGCGTATCCCGTGCCATCGGCGCAAAGCGGTCCTTGGACCAGGTTTCGGCATCCCGTTCCGTTGGCATCACCACCATGATCGGCGAAGGGTCCTGATCGACGTGATAACCGACCGTGTTCAATATGCATTCCGTCTTGCCCACCTGGGCCGACGTCTTGACCACCACGGTTTCCACCGATGCGTCCGAGATGGCGTTCATGATGCCGCGCTGATACTCGGCGCGGTCCGTCACCCATTGGCCGGGCTCGGCACTGGCCTCAGAACTCAGTCTGCGATTACGATCCGCCCACTGGCTTACGGTCAGATCCGGCGGTGGTGCTGTCACTGCCAGCGCTGCCATCACCGTTTCCTTCAGAACTGTCGTTCCGGTCAACGTGAGGGGTGATTTCGACGTTTGTTTCGGCGATTTCCGTGAGGACTTCGTGGATCGCCTTTTTGATGACGTCCTTTGCTTGGTTGAGGC
>JAPPOI010000462.1 GCA_028818055.1 Boseongicola sp. | reverse complement strand
CCCGCCGCACACGACACGGTGCATCTGACTGTCGCCTTGAATTACGGCGGACGGGACGAGGTTACGCGCGCTGCCAAGCGTCTTTGCCGCGAAGTGGCAGCCGGAAAAGTCGACGCCGAAAAGGTCGATGCCGAAACTTTGGCAAAACACCTCGATACATATGTGCTGCCAGACCCTGATCTTGTGATCCGTACAAGCGGAGAGGCGCGCATTTCGAACTTCCTTTTGTGGCAGTCGGCGTATTCAGAATACGAATTCGTGGATACCCTTTGGCCAGACTTCACCCGCGAAGAGTTCACAAAAGTCATTACGTCGTTTGGCAGCCGTGAGCGTCGCTTCGGAGCCGTCCTTGGATGACCCCATCAGGGGGTAAATGGGATGATCTGACGACACGATTGGTGTCGGGCGGGCTTGCTGCCTCTATCGGTTTGATTTCAATGTGGATCGGCGGCGACGTCTTTCATGTCCTAATCGCGGTCATTTGCGGGATCATTGTCTGGGAATTGACCCGTATGATTGGTGGCGACCGCTTGGCGATCCCATTCGGCGTTTTGGCGGGGCTGGTTCTTCTCGCGTTCGTAACCTTTCCTGCCGCGTACTTGCTCCCGATACTTTTTTTGCCCGCGCTGATTGGCGTCAGCCAACTTGAAGAGCACAAAGTCTCCTTTGCACTCTTCTCGTCGATAACTCTCCTTGCCGGGTTTGGCCTCGTTCTTCTGCGTGACGACTTTGGTTTTGCGTGGATGGCGTGGCTCGCTCTGGTTGTCATAGCCTCGGACATACTTGGTTACTTTGCCGGTCGCTTTATCGGAGGCCCCAAGTTTTGGCCCAAGGTCAGCCCGAAAAAGACCTGGTCAGGGACTTTGGCAGGCTGGTTGGGCGCGGCTTTGGTGGCTTTGTGTTACATTTGGAGCGGAATGGCAGGTTACGAACTGATCGGCATATCAATTGCCGTCGCCATTGCCGGGCAACTTGGCGACGTTGCCGAAAGTGCGTTGAAGCGCAATGTCGGGGTCAAAGACAGTTCGAATATATTGCCGGGACACGGCGGCATGTTCGATCGGTTTGACGCCATGATTGGGGCTTCGATTTTTCTGTTACTCGTTGAGCAACTTGTTGATTTTCCACCGCTTCCTGCGGGGGTTTGATGCGTAAGATCACGATTTTTGGGTCTACCGGGTCAATTGGGTGCAATACCATTGACCTGATTAAGCGCACGCCGGACGACTTCGACGTGATTGCTTTGACCGGTGGCCGAAACATCTCCAAACTGGCCGAGCAAGCCAAGAACCTGCGGGCCGAGATCGCGGTCACGGCTTTTGACGATTGTCTGGATGACTTGCGTGATGCCCTGGGTGGTACAGGCATTGAAGCCGCCGCCGGAGAATCCGCTCTTTGCGAGGTTGCTGACCGACATGCTCATTGGATCATGTCGTCGATCGTCGGGGCGGCGGGGCTGGCACCGGGACTTAAGGCTCTCGAACAGGGAACCACACTTGCTTTAGCCAACAAGGAAAGCTTGGTGACAGCAGGAGCGTTGCTGAAAGACACGGCAGAAGCACACGGTGCCAAGATTTTACCCGTCGATAGCGAGCATTCTGCGGTTTTTCAGGCGCTGGTTGGCGAAGAAATGGAAGCGGTTGAACGTGTCATCATAACGGCGTCAGGTGGAGCATTCCGCGACTGGCCGATTGAGCGACTGAAAGACGCGACCCTTGCGGAAGCTTCGTCTCATCCGAACTGGGACATGGGGCAGCGCATTACAGTCGACAGCGCCAGTTTGTTTAATAAGGCGCTGGAACTCATTGAAACGCATGAGTATTTCGACATTGCGCCCGACAAAATTGAAGCTGTTATTCACCCCGAAAGCTTGATCCATGCATTGGTCGGATTTCATGACGGTGCCCTCATGGCACACGTCGGGCCACCAGATATGCGCCATGCCATTGGATATGCGTTGAATTGGCCAGCCCGTGAACACTTACCCGTTGATAGGCTCGATCTTGCCGAAATTGGTGCGTTAACCTTCCGCAAGCCAGACGAAGAACGCTATCCAGCGCTTCGATTGGCACGGTGGGTTATGGACGAAGGCGGTTTGGCTGGTGCGGTGTTCAATGCCGCAAAAGAACGCGCCTTGGATGGGTTCATTGATGGGCGTATCGGGTTTGTCGAAATGGCAGCTGTTGTCGAAGACGTGATCGAAAAGATGTCAGGGGATGGTCTAGGTTTAGCCGCGATTACCCTTGATACGGTCAAGGAAGCAGACCAAATGGCTCGTAATCGGGCCGAAGAGGCGATGAGCAAGCGAGGTTGATGGGGCCGGTATGGAGCTGACAGGTTTTATTCCTGAATTTGGGAACTTTGCCTTCACGGTGGTGGCGTTCATTGTGGCGCTGTCCATCATCGTCGCCATTCACGAATACGGCCACTACATCGTCGGTCGCTGGACCGGGATCAAAGCGGATGTCTTTTCAATCGGTTTTGGCCCTGTGTTGTTCAGTCGGATGGACAAGTACGGCACCAAGTGGCAGGTCGCTGCCTTACCTTTCGGCGGATATGTGAAATTTCGCGGTGACGCGAATGCGGCATCCGGCAAAGACGCCGACGCGATGACGGACCTCAATGATGAGGAACTGCGTGAAACCATGCACGGAGCGCCCCTGTGGGCGCGAACCTTAACGGTTCTGGCAGGACCTGTATTCAATTTCATCTTGTCGTTCTTCATCTTCGCCGCGCTTCTTATGATCCGTGGCGTTGCCAGCGATCCAATCACAGTTGCTGATATCAACGCTGTGCCCTCAGCAGTCCAAGAACTCGAAGCGGGCGACGTCATTCTGGAAATCGACGGTCTCCCGGTGCCATCGGTCGAAGAATTCCCGGCCTTTGGTGATGCGCTAACCCCCGCTGAAGTCCTGACCTATACGGTCGAGCGCAACGGTGAAACGCGCGTTGTGCAAGGCCCATGGTTGTACCCACCACTGGCGATTTCGATCACACCAGGGTCCGCCGCAGAAGAGGCTGGACTACAAGAAAACGATGTTGTCATTGCCGTGGATGGCGATGAGATCTTCGACTTTGACGCTCTTCGTGATCGCATCCGTGCGTCCGAAGGTGCCACCGTCGGTTTGACGGTCTGGCGTGATGGATCAATTCTGGACTTCGACCTGACTCCGCGCAGCGTTGACTTCCCCAACCCAGACGGTGGTTTTGAAACGCATTATATGATCGGTCTGGGCGGTGGTCTGGTGTTCGAACCTGCATCTGAAACGCCCGGTGTGGGACAGGCAATTGTCTACGGCGTCGACCAAATCGTCTATATCGTCCGGTCATCTCTTTCCGGCCTGTATCATATGATTGCGGGCCAGATCTCGACCTGCAACATCTCTGGCCCCATTGGTATCGCTGAAACATCCGGACAGGCTGCAAGCCAAGGCTGGCTGACATTCGTC
>JAPPOI010000284.1 GCA_028818055.1 Boseongicola sp. | reverse complement strand
CTATTTCGCTAATTCTGAACGAAACCTCATGCCTTCAAGGCGGAGTCAGCCCGCCAATGCAGTGACCTTTTCCCAGAGTGCATCGTTGATTTCCGGTTCCTGCGAAGTCCTTCGACGAGCCCCGGGAATTCTCACTTCGGGATCGGATGCCAAAGCCTCGGCAAGGCGGTCACTGACGTTCTGAAGTCCGGATTGGTCGGTGTCTGGATCAATCAGGATATAGGTCTGTGTAAGGTCGTGCGAGGGACCCTCAGGCAACTTGATGGCTTTGGTTTCAAGCGACAGACGCGTTCCGCCAAGACCAGCCGCAAGAAACTCAACAAGAAGACCCAAAGCCCACCCTTTATAACCGGCTGCACCAACCAATGACCCGCCCAAAGCTGCCGAGGGATCGGTTGTTGGATTGCCGTCTTCATCAACAGCCCAGCCAAGCGGAATGGTTTCGCCCGCTGCCTTCGCCATCGTGATTTTTCCCAAAGCGACCGCAGCAGTCGAGAAGTCGGCATGCATCAACGGAGCGTTGTCTCCCGGAACTGTTATCGCGATGGGATTTGTGCCCAGAACCGGTGTCTTGCCGCCAGGACCTGATACGATGGCAGAGGCGTTTGTAAATCCAATTCCGATCAAGCCGTTCGCTGCAATCTGCTCGGTGAAATACCCCAGCGACGTACAGGTGTGCGCATGACTCACTTTCAAAAGTGCAATGCCGTTTTCGCGTGCAGCAGAAACCGCAATCGGCATTCCCTTGGAGAAGGCGGGTTGTGCGAAGCCTTGGCCGGCGTCCACCTCGACGACGCCCGAGCGCGACCGAGATACCTCTGGCTCCACAGTACCTGAAACGCGACCTGAAACGAGCTGCTGACAGTAGCTTTCCAGATAATAAAGGCCACAGATGATGTTCCCGGTTTCCTCGGCGCGCCTGATTGCGCGCGCGACTTCACGAGACTGCCAGTCGGCGGCACCGTGTGCAGCAAGGGCGGCATGTGAGGTGCTCTCAATCTCGTCCAGCGACTTCTTCATACCGTCAACCTCGTTCGATCATTTGAATTTGGCGACCATATCCATAATGCCAGGAATTGTATGCAACTGTTCGGCATGTGTCGGTTGGAAGTATTGCTTCAAGCTGCGCTGGCTCAGACCACCCAGAATGGTGAAGTAATACATTTCGTATCCCGGCAATACGCAGCAGGGGTGATACCCTTTGTCGATGACAATCGTTGAGCCATCGACGATGTGATAGGCATCCCCTGGCTCGTTATCGACGCGTTGAAGCATCTGGAGGCCAGAGCCGTAATTCGGCTTAAACCGGAAGTTATACGTTTCGTCGTGGCGGGATTCTTCTGGAAGCCTGTCGGTGGCGTGTTTGTGGCTTGGAAACCCAGACCATCCGCCGGCACCAACTGTGAACAACTCGCTCACCAAAAGCTTGCCCACGCGGTCATGATAATTGGCACCAAGAATATGCTTGATCTTGCGATGAGTTTTCGTGTCGTCCGATCCGTACTGCACCAAGTCGATTTCAGCCTCGCGAACGGCGAAGGGTTTCAACGTTTCCTCAAATTTTGCGCCCGCAACGAAGGTTTCTGTATCCGTTCGCGCAGTGATCCGGCACCCGGCACCACTTGGCACGTAAACGCCTTCGGGCTCGCCGTCCCAGACGTCTTCGCCACGATTGCCGATATCAGCAAATGTTTCGCCCATGGTTTCAACGGTCACTGTGCCTGTCGCGGGAACGACGCAGGTCTCATACCCGTCGACTTTGTAATCGAACGTCTCACCTGCTTTCAGCTTGACGATGTTGAAGTAGTTCAGGGGCACCAAAGCATGATCAACGTCGACAATGGGCGCGTTCTTGTTGTCGTATGGGGCGATATGCATCTGAAATGTCCTTCTGTTTTGGGACGGGGCAGTCGATTGGATATTGCGTCGTTTGCGCCTGCAAGCTACTGACTTTTGCAACCGGTTGCAAAACTAAACTGCAACCAAATTGGAGGATGCGCTCATGGCAGAGATCGGTATCGGTATCGTTGGCGGTGGTTACATGGGCAAGGCCCATTCCGCTGCATTTGCCAGCGTTGGAACGGTTTTTGAAACCAACCTCAAGCCGCGGCTGGAGATGATTTGCGGCGCATCGCCGGAAAGTAGCGAACGCTATGCAAAAGCTTATGGATTTCAACGTGCTGCGCGCAACTGGCAAGAACTGGTCGCGGACGATGCGGTTGAGGCGGTGGTAATAGCATCCCCGCAAGACACGCATCTTGAAATTGCGAAGGCGGCTTTAGCGTTAGGCAAGCCTGTCATGTGTGAAAAGCCGATGGGTCTGACTGCAGCTCAATCACGAGAGATGGTCGATGCTGCAGAAGCGGCGGGTGTCGCGAACATGGTGGCCTATAATTATATCCGCACACCGGCGACCCAATTCGCGCGTCAGCTCATCGCCGACGGACGCCTTGGACGGATCACTTGGTTCAGGTGCGAGCTAACTGAGGACTTTCACGGTGATCCGGCCGGTGAGGTTGAGGCAGCCTGGCGCTGCTCAGGTGATGCAAACGGCTGTCTGGGCGACATGATGCCCCATGCCATCAATTGCGCGCATGGTTTGATGGGGCCGATTGCCGAGCTGAGCGCCATGATGGAAACCGTTCATCCCGAGATCAATGGAACACCGGTTACGAATGATGATCATCTGCAGATGATGGTGCGGTTCGAAAACGGGTGCATGGGGCACATCACGTCCAGTCGCGTCGCAACAGGCCGCAAGATGGGATACGCCTATGAGATTTGCGGCACCAAGGGCGCGCTCCGCTTCGATCAGGAAGATCAGAATGCGCTCTGGTTCTATGATGCGGCTGACGAGCCTTCTCAGCGGGGCTTCAAGCAAATACTTACTGGCCCCTATCACCCGGACTTCAAACCGTTCTGTCTGGGTGCAGGGCATGGCACTGGTTACCAGGATCAAATCATCATCGAAGCGAAAGACTTTTTGCAGGCAATTGAGACCGGAAATCCGGTCTGGCCCACTTTCGCAGAAGGATTGGCTGTGCAAGAAGTCATCACGGCAATTCGCGCGTCGGATGCGGCGCGCGCCTGGGTCAAAGTTTCAGATCATTCAACCTGAAAGGGTCACCAAAAATGTCGATACGCATTGGCAATGCGCCCTGTTCTTGGGGCGTTGAGTTCGCAGACGATCCCCGTAATCCAACTTGGCAGAGTGTTTTAAAGGACTGTGCTGACGCTGGTTACAAGGGTATTGAATTGGGACCCGTCGGCTTTATGCCCGAAGACCCGGCTGTTTTGGCTGATGGATTGGCTCAGCACGATCTGACGCTTATCGGCGGTGTTGTTTTTCGCCCGTTTCATGACCCTCAAGCTTGGGACGACGTCATGGACGGTTCGGTCCGCACTTGTAAGGCCCTGGTCGCGCACGGCGCAGAGCATCTGGTTTTGATTGACAGTATTTCGCCGCGGCGGGCTCCAACCGCTGGTCGCGCCAGTGAAGCTGAGCAAATGGATCAAGCCGAGTGGGAGGCCTATCGCGATAGAATTGCGACCATCGCAAAGATGGGCGCCGAGGAATATGGGCTTACCGTCGGTATTCACGCACATGCTGCTGGCTTCATGGACTTCGAGCCGGAGTTGGAGCGGCTGCTGAACGAGGTTGACGAAAGCGTCTTGAAGATCTGCTTTGACACCGGCCACCATTCCTATGCCGGCTTTGATCCTGTTGCGTTCATGGAGCGGCACATCGATCGCATAAGCTATATGCATTTCAAGGACATCGACCCAGTTGTTAAGGCAGACGTCATCGAAAAACGCACCGGGTTCTACGATGCATGCGGCCAGGGCATATTCTGCAATCTTGGACAGGGCGACGTCGACTTTCCACGCGTGCGGCAAATCCTTCTGGATAACGGATTTGAGGGGTGGTGCACCGTAGAACAGGATTGCGATCCAACGATGGACATCAATCAAAATGACGACGCGCGTGCAAATCGCACGTATCTGGAAAGCATCGGTTTCTAAGGCGAGTACAAAAAATGACGAAGCTGAATTGGGGCATGATCGGCGGCGGTGAGGGCAGCCAAATTGGGCCAGCGCATCGCCTTGGAGCGCAAGCTGACGGCAACTTTGTTCTTGCCGCTGGCGCACTTGATGTCGATGCCGAGAAAGGCAAGGCGTATGCCCAAAGCCTGGGTGTCGCGCCAGATCGCGCCTATGGAAACTGGCAGGAAATGCTTGAAGGTGAGAAGGGGCGCGACGACCGTATTGATCTTGTCACGGTTGCAACGCCAAATTCGACCCACTTCGAAATAACCAAGTCCTTTCTCGAGGCTGGTTTCAACGTGCTTTGCGAAAAGCCGATGACCATGACCGTCGAAGAAGGCGAAGAGATCGTCAAAGTCGCCGAGGCAAGTGGCAAGATCTGCGCGGTGAATTACTGCTATTCGGCCTATCCGATGGTCCGCGAGATGCGGCACATGGTGGCCACGGGCCAGATTGGCAAAGTCCGGTTGATTGTCACCAGCTTTAGCCACGGCCACCACGGCGACGCGACAGATGCAGACAATCCACGAGTGCGTTGGCGGTACGACCCGGCCATGGCCGGGGTCTCAGGCCAGTTCGCGGATTGCGGCATTCACGCCCTCCACATGGCATCGTTCGTAGCGAGCGACGAAGTGCGTGAATTATCTGCGGATTTCGCGTCAACCATCTCAAGTCGTGAGCTGGAAGACGACGCCATGGTGAACTTCCGCATGGACGGTGGAACTGTGGGTCGCCTTTGGACATCGTCGGTAGCAATTGGCCGGCAGCATGGGTTCGATATCCAAGTTTTCGGCGAAATCGGCGGATTGCGCTGGGCGTCCGAACAGCCAAACCAAGTGTATTACACCCCGGTCGGTGGCCGCACGCAGATCATGGAAAAAGGCGAGAGTGGTTTGTCCAGCGAAGCACAGCGCCTCAGTCGCGTGGCAATCGCTCACCCCGAAGGTTTCCCGCTCGCTGTCGCAAACATCTATGTCGATCTTGCCGCGGCAATTCGTGGCGAAGAACACGGCGCATTACCAACAGCATCTGATGGCCTGCGTTCAATGGCAGCAGTCCATCAGGCTGTCGCATCGGCTAAGGATGGTGGCGCTTGGGTGGATGCTCGCCCACCAATGTTCCGATAAAAGAGAGGCCAGAAACTTATGTCGTTTGTGATCGAGCCACCGCAAACCCCTTCGCTCCCGGTTGTCGGTACCGAAGATCGGTTTCCCATTCGTCGGATATTCTGTGTCGGACGAAACTATGCCGCGCACGCACGTGAAATGGGGAACGATCCGGACCGCGAACCACCTTTCTTCTTCATGAAGCCCGCCGATGCCGTTGCGCATGATGGTGATGTGATCCCTTTTCCTCCAGAAACCAACGACTTGCATCACGAAGGTGAACTGGTCGTGGCGCTGGGAAAAGGCGGAGTCGATATCGATCCATCTGATGCCCTTGCCCATGTCTGGGGCTATGCCGCCGGGATCGATTTGACCCGTCGTGACGTTCAGGCCGTGGCCAAATCGATGTCGCGGCCATGGGATTTGTCTAAGGGATTCGACAATTCCGCAGTTATCGGCCCAATTCACCCGGCCAACGATGTTGGCGGTATGAATGCCGGGACGCTTCGGTTGACGGTAAACGGCGAAGAGCGTCAAAACGGCGACCTTGCAGACATGATCTGGCCGACACCAGACGTCATCGCTTTTCTGTCCCGATCAGTTGAACTCGCCCCCGGCGACTTGATCATGACCGGCACACCCGCCGGCGTTAGCCAATTGGTTCCGGGTGACCGGGTTGTCGTCGAAATTGCAGGTTTGTCTGATTTGACGGTGGAGATAGGCGCTTAGCCTCAGCTACCCCGATATGTCGAATAGCCATACGGCGATAGCAATAGTGGCACGTGATAGTGGCTTTCTTCGTTCATCCCGAACCGGATTGGAATCGCATCAAGAAAGAGCGGCTCACCATCGGTCAATCCATTTGAGCGCAAATATTCGCCGGCGAAGAAGATTAGTTCGTACTCGCCGGTTTTGAATTTGTCTTCCGGAAGTATCGGCGCATCAGTCCGGCCGTCGGCATTGGTGACGGCTTCAGCGATCTTTCGATGACTGTTGCCTGACACACGATAGAGCGCGATTTTTATCCCTTCGGCCGGGCATCCGCGCGCTGTGTCTAATATGTGGGTGCTGAGCCAACCTGCCATCTCGCGACTCCGTCCTCTTTTCCTTTGCCGTTCGTGCATTTATCACAGAAATGAAGCCAGAGGTGAATGATGTCTGACGCACTCCGTTATCCCCGCGACATGTCCGGTTATGGTGGCAATCCGCCAGATCCCAAATGGCCCAATGGCGCAAAGATCGCCGTTCAGATTGTGCTGAACTACGAAGAGGGTGGCGAAAACAATATCCTTCACGGAGATCAGGCGTCCGAAGCATTTTTGTCCGAGATCGTTGGTGCCGCTGCTTGGCCTGGCCAGCGCCACTGGAACATGGAAACGATCTATGAGTACGGCTCTCGGGCCGGGTTCTGGCGCTTGCACCGTATGATGAACGATTTGCCGGTTACGGTTTACGGCGTTGCGACCGCCTTGGCACGCGCACCGGAACAAGTCGCGGCGATGAAGGCCTCGGGATGGGAAATTGCATCCCATGGGCTGAAGTGGATCGAATACAAAGACTTCTCAGAGGCCGATGAACGCGCTCACATGTCCGAGGCTATCCGTCTTCATACAGAGGTTGTGGGGGCTCGACCCAGGGGTTGGTACACGGGACGGTGCTCGACAAACACGGTTCGTTTAGCCGCGGAAGAAGAGGGCTTTACCTATGTGGCAGACAGCTACGCGGATGACCTGCCATACTGGATGCGCTTTGGACGAAAGTCGCAACTGATTGTCCCGTACACTCTGGACGTGAACGACATGCGTTTCGCAACACCGCAAGGCTTCAATGCGGGAGATCAATTCGAAAGTTACGTCAAAGACAGTTTCGACACTCTCTATGCAGAAGGTCAGGCTGGCGCGCCAAAGATGCTGTCGATTGGTCTGCATTGTCGGTTGATCGGGCGCCCGGGCCGTGCGGCAGCATTGAAACGCGCATTGGACTACATTCGCGGACATGACGGGGTTTGGTTTGCGACGCGTGAAGAGATCGCCAACCACTGGATCGCAACGCACCCGGCTCCCGGCAACCGTCCGCCATCGACCATGTCAAAAGACGAATTTGTTGGCGCGTTCGGCGGCATTTTTGAGCATTCGGCATGGGTCGCAGAACGGGCGCATGCAATGGAACTTGGCCCGATGCATGATAGCGCCGCTGGGGTTCATTCAGTTCTGTCTCGTGCATTCCGCTCTGCAAGCGAGGATGAACGGCTGGATGTCTTGAAGGCGCACCCGGATTTGGCTGGAAAATTGGCAGCGGCCAAAAGACTGACGGCTTCGTCAACCGCCGAACAGGCCTCGGCCGGATTGGATGCCTTGTTTGACGAAGAACGCGAGGAATTTTCGGCGCTTAATGCTAAATACACGGAAACATTTGGATTTCCCTTCATCATTGCCGTCCGTGATCACACCAAGGATAGCATCCTTGCAGCGTTTCGGCGGCGAATTTTGAACGACAGAAACAGCGAGTTTCAAGAAGCGTGCCTTCAGGTGGAACGCATCGCCGAATTTCGCTTGAAGGACATCCTCGAATGACCCGCACGGTCGAAATTCGACCTATGGACGCGGCGGCGTTCGCCCCGTTTGGTGACGTCATCGATACATCCGGTGAGGCGGACAAGATCATCAACCAAGGTCTATGTGGCCGCTTTCACGACAGGGCAAAGCTCGACTTTTCCGACGGGCATGCAGGGGTCCGCCTGTTCAAAGCGGCGCCATGAAACCTGCCGTTGAAGCTCGAAATGGTGGAGCGCCATCCTGACGGCAGCCAATGCTTCGTTCCGATGAGCCTCGCCCCGTTTTTGGTGATCGTAGCGCCCGACTCAGGCGGGCAACCGGGTACACCGCTGGCATTCAAAACCGATCCCGGGCAAGCGGTGAATTTCCATCGCGGGACCTGGCACGGCGTACTCACGCCGCTTTTTGCGCCAGGGCTGTTTGCCGTGATTGACCGAATTGGTGCTGGATCGAACCTTGAAGAACATTGGTTCGATGCGCCGTACACGGTTGGCTAGACCTCGGAACTTTGCGGTGATCAGGAATTCCCGTTACGGGTGAAGCGCCCTGCGTCTTCCGCGGCAGTTCGGATCGCGCGGGCCTTGTTCACAGTCTCCTGGAACTCAGCCTCGGGATCGCTGTCCCAGACCACACCGCCCCCGGCTTGCACGTATAGCGTTTGGTCTTTCAGCACTGCGGTGCGCAGCGCGATGCACATATCCATGTCTCCGCCCGCACTGAAATAACCCACACCGCCGCCGTAGACGCCACGTTTCTCGGGTTCGAGTTCGTCGATGATTTCCATCGCGCGTACCTTGGGGGCGCCGGAAACGGTGCCAGCAGGCAATCCAGCCAGAAGAGCGGACAAAGCGTCATGTTCGTCAGATAGTTCTCCGACGACGTTCGAGACGATGTGCATCACATGGCTGTATCGTTCGATAATGAATTCTTCCGTGGGCCGGACAGTTCCAATTTTTGCAACGCGACCGACGTCGTTCCTTCCAAGGTCCAAAAGCATCAGATGTTCGGCCAATTCTTTTTCGTCGGCGAGGAGATCGGCCTCGTGCGCGCGATCTTCGTCTGGTGTCGCTCCGCGCGGGCGTGTTCCCGCAATCGGCCGGATCGTCACCTCATTTTCAAAAACGCGGACGAGAATTTCCGGGCTCGCGCCGATGACTTGAAATCCGCCGAAATCGAAGTGGAACATAAACGGTGACGGGTTCGTGCGCCGAAGCGATCGATAAAGCGAGAAGGGCGCGAGCGGAAACGGCTGCGACCATCGCTGTGATGGAACGACTTGGAAGATATCACCGGCGCGTATGTAGTCGCGGGCCTTCTCGACGGCCGCAAGATATTCTTCTTTGGCGAAATTGGAGACGGGCTCTGGGGCAATGAATTCCTCGCCCAAGTCGCGTTCGCTTCCTGTCACTCCCCGGTCGAGGTCGCGCACAGCGTCCATGACGCGCTCAGCCGCCTGAGCATAGGCCGCGCGTGCGCTTTGTCCCGAGGATACCCATGCCGGAGCAACAATACTGACGTCGCCTTTGACGCCATCCAGAACCGCAACCACAGAAGGGCGCAGCATAACCGCGTCTGGCAAACCGATCGGGTCGGGATTTACATTTGGCAGGTGTTCGACCTGACGGATCATGTCGTATCCGAGGTAACCGAAAAGCCCTGCGGCTGCCGCAGGCATGTCTCCCGGCAAATCAATCTGGCTTTCAGCGATCAAGGCACGAAGTGACGAGAGCGGATCGCTGTCTTCTTTTTGAAAGCTCTCGGCGTCAAATCTGGCATTACGGTTGATCTCGGCGTTTTCGCCATTGCAGCGCCAGATCACGTCCGGCTTCATACCGATGATCGAATACCGTCCCCGAACCTCACCTCCCGTCACACTTTCAAGCATGAAAGCATTGGCCTGAGCGCCGGTGAGCTTCAGCATCAGCGAAACTGGCGTATCCAGATCGGCAGCAAGCCGTGCGAAGACGATCTGGTTTTCGCCAGCTTCGTATCGTGCTGCGAAGTCTTCGAATGACGGTTGAAGCTCCATCAACGCCCTGCCGAATTGATCAGGTTCATTGCTGAAGGATTGATGTCGACTTCAGTTTCGTTCAGCACAGCTTGTGTGAATGCAGCCAGCAAGCTTTGGGCCAGATCGGCCGATGTTTCGGCTCCGAACTGACCACGCAGAACCTGAGCTTCCGCGGTCGTCGGATCCGGTGCTGTCACTGTATCAAGCCGGACAATCCATGCTTCACCAGTTGAACTTAGAACGCGGATCTCGCCAGAATCCATATCGAAAACCTGATCCATAAAGTCTGGAGGGGTTCCCTCAACAAAGCTTGAACGACCAAGCCCGCGATCAGTCTCCAAATCCAATCCTAGGCCTGCCATTTCGGCACCGCCGCGCAAGCGCTCTGCTGCAGCATCAGCTTGTTCAGTCAAAGCAGCGCCTGTTTGCTCTTCTTCCCAAAGTGCAACGACTTCATCACTAACTTCATCGAACGGGATCGGTTGAGGTGGTGTGACTTCACGCAGGTTCAGAACGGCGATCCCACCATCTTCCAGATCCGTGACTTCGGGAAACGCTCCTTGCTGCAGCGTTGCTGCCGCCTGTCGGAAGTCTTCGTAAGCTGCAATTCCATCTGTAACGTCAGCACGCCATTCAATGCTGGCGAACTGCATGTCGGTGCGTTCAGCCAAAACATCCGGCGTCGCTCCACCAGCAAGCAAGTCTTCGACCTGAGCCCGGCTGTCCAAAATGATCCGCCGTGCTCTGTCGGCTGCCGCTTCTGCTTTGAGTTCGTCTCGGACTTCCTCGAATGTAGTCGATTGCGCGGCCAAGATGGCATTCATCTGGAACAGCGCAGGTCCAAGTGAAGAAGGGGCTGGCCCGGCAACTCCGGGCTCGGAAAGTCCGAAGACTGCCGTCGCGGCATCGCCCAAATCCGATTCTGTTACTTCGCCCAGATCAACGTCATCCAGTGACAGTCCACGTTCGGCTAACAAATCCGCAAATGTCGTATCACCTGCATCAATTCGCGCTTTGGCCGCTTCAGCATCGGCTTCCGTCGCGAAAACCAGTCGTTCGACCAAGCGACGTTCAGGACGATTGTAAGTGTCTGCCGCCGCGTCATAGAGCTCGCGAAGCTGGCTTTCCTCGACTTCAATATTGTCGACGATCATGTCGGGTGTCAGGAGGGCGTAGTCGATCACTCGGGTTTCGCTTTGAGTGAAAGTGTCGATGTTCTCGTCGTAAAACGCACGAAGGTCCGCATCGGATGGTTCGCCAAGAGGAGCCTCGAGATCATCAGCCGTCAGTCTTGCCCAGGTGACATCGCGTTCTTCCCGCGCAAAGTTGAACAAAACGTCGATGAATGCTTCAGGCGTCTGAACACCTGAGGCAACAGCGGTGCGAAGGATCGAGGCCGTGGTACCAGCCCGGATCCGTTCTTCATATTCAGCGGGCGTCAGTCCATTTTGGCGCAAAGCTTGTTCGTAGTTCACACGATCAAACGTGCCGCCCAAGCCTTGAAAAGCCGGTGTGTCCACGATCTGCTGGCTGACGTTTTCGTCTCCAACGGAAAGACCTGCTTCGCTCACTTTGTTCTCAAGCGCGCGCTCGCTGACAAGCTGCGACAAGGCCAGTTGATCCAAGCCGATGGCCTGCGCCTGTTCGATGGTCAGTGCCTGGCCAGAAATGCGCTGATAATTGCGAAGCTGGCTTTCGAGTGCACGGGCGTAGTCCTCAAGCACAATTTCCGAGTCGCCGACTTTTGCGACTGTCGTTGCAGAGCCGCCGAAATTGGTCAATCCGAAGCCGCCGAGGCCCAGGATCAGCAATAGCATTATGATCCACAAAAATGCGTTGGAAGCCTTGTTTTTTGCCATCGGACGCAACCCTCTAATCGTCGTCGGCACTTCCTACGCGAGCGTCTGGGGCAGGGCAAGCCCAGAGGCTTAACGGCTGAGTGATCTCAGGCGGTTGGCAAGTTCTGCAATGTCGGTCGCATCAATGTTTGCAAATGCAAAACGCAGGCAGTTCACCCCAATTGGTGCGTTTTCAGGTGCAAACATTGTACCCGGCAAGGCCAGGACAGATGCGTCCGTGACAAGACGTTTGGCGACCTTGTCAGATGGTTCATCAAATGGATGCCGGACATAAGCAAAATAGGCGCCCACACCGAGCACGTCCCAACCTTCAAGATCGGCGAACTCTTTTTCGATTGCAGCGCGTCTGTTCAGTATCTCGTCGCGTTCGCCAGCCAGCCATTGCCGCAGATTCTGCATGCCCCACAATGCCGACAACTGACCGAGTTGATTGGGGCAGATTGCAACGGTATCGAGGAACTTCTCAACTTGCGCCAATCGTTCCGGTGAAGCGACCAGCGCGCCGACGCGGTGCCCCGTCAAACGGTACGACTTTGAGAATGAATAAAGCTGGATAAGCGTCTCGCGCCAATTCGGTTCCTGAAAAAGGAGGTGCGGTGCATCCGAGGAGCTGTGGAAATCGCGATAGGTTTCATCAACAATTAGAGCTAGGTCATGAGACTGACAAAGATCGAAGAATGCCTTGAGAACTCCAGCAGGGTATTCGGCGCCTGTTGGGTTGTTGGGGGTCACAAAAACGATCGCACGCGTTTTGTCCGTGATCAGGCGTTCCGCTTCCGCTGGATTCGGGATTAAGGATTCACCACAGTCGAGTGGAACTGTTTTGATGCCATTCATATCCAACCACATTTTATGGTTGAAATACCAAGGACTTGGCAGAATTACTTCATCTCCAAATTGGGCAATAGTCGCCATAGCGGTCGCAAAGGCTTGATTGCAGCCAGACGTAATCGCCACGTCGTCTGGTGACACGGTTCCGCCGTATTCGCTGGTCCAATCCTTCGCGACCTGTGCACGAAGTTCGGGGCGCCCAAGAACCGGGCCATAAAGATGCGCGGACGTCTCATGCAGGGCGAAATCAGCCATTGCCTGACGCAATGCTTCAGGGGGCGGGTCGACCGGCGCCGCCTGACTGACGTTCAGTAGCGGTCGGTCAGGTGGAAACGTTACGCCATCAATCCAGCGCCGCGCCTCCATGACCGGAGGCGCCTCGGTTTCCATCATTGACGGAGTTACATGCACTGCCGGTCAGTCCGTACCGCGATATGGTTCGACGTATTGCAACGCCATATCCCAAGGAAAGAAGATCCAAGTGTCTTGGCTGACCCCAGTAATGAAGTCGTCGACCATCGGCTCGCCTTTGGGTTTTGCATAGACCGTCGCAAAATGTGCATTAGGGTAGAGCTGTCGAACCAGTTCCAGGGTTTTGCCGCTGTCGACCAGATCATCGATAATCAGGATTCCGGTTCCGTCGCCCATTACGCTGTTGTCGGGTGATTTCAGGACTTCAGCATCGCGGCGCTCATCGGCTTTTCCCCCGCCGGAATGATACGACTTGACGGAAATGGTATCGACCGTGCGCACATCAAGTTCGCGAGCGACGATCATTGCCGGGGCCATGCCGCCGCGCGTAATGGCAACGATGGCGCGCCAAGCTCCGTCATCTGGGCCTTTGCCATCAAGACGCCAAGCCAACGCGCGGCTGTCGCGATGAAGTTGGTCCCAACTGACGTGAAAACCCTTTTCGTGGGGCAGGCGGTTGGTCATGCGCTATTCTTTCTTGTCATAGGTCATATCGGGCGCATCCAGCGCCTTCATACCAACCACGTGATATCCAGAATCGACGTGATGTACCTCGCCGGTCACTCCGCGCGAAAGATCAGACAGCAAATACATGGCTGCACCGCCGACATCTTCAATCGACACGTTGCGCCGCATTGGCGAGTTGTATTCATTCCACTTCAGGATGTACCGGAAGTCTCCAATGCCGCTGGCAGCAAGTGTTTTGATCGTGCCGGCACTAATGGCGTTGCAACGAATGCCTTCGCGCCCGAGGTCTTCGGCGATGTAACGCACTGATGCCTCAAGCGCTGCCTTACACAGCCCCATGACATTGTAATGCGGCATAACCTTCTCGGCGCCATAGTACGTGAGCGTCAAAAGCGACCCGCCATCCGGCATGATCTTTGCGGCGCGCTGCGCGACTGCAGTGAAAGAGTAAACCGAAATGTCCATCGACATCATGAAGTTGTCGCGGCTGGTGTCTACATATCGACCGCGCAATTCATTTTTGTCCGAAAAACCAATAGCGTGAACGAGGAAGTCAATCTTACCCCAACGCTCTTCCAACGCGGCGAACAGGGCGTCCATCGACGCTTCATCGCCGACGTCGCACGGAACCACGAAGTCGGAACCCAACTGTTCCGCCAACGGTTTGACCCGCTTCAAAAGTTGATCGCCTTGATACGAAAATGCCAATTCAGCGCCTTGATCGGCGACCGCCTTGGCAATTCCCCACGCTATGGACTTATCGTTGGCTAGACCCATTATCAGGCCACGTTTGCCCGCCATCAATCCCGACGTCATGCCTGCTTCCCTTACGTCGTTTACGATGGCTTGGGTCTATGTCATCAAGCAGGGCGCATCAAGAGTGAGGAGAACGAGTCGTGTCTGATCGTTCTGAAATTTTTAGTGGAGACGACCCGATAGCTATCGTACGCCGGTGGCTTGATGAAGCTTGGCAAACCGAGCCGAACGATGCGAATGCCATGGCGCTTTCGACAGTCGATGAAACTGGGATGCCAAACGTTCGGATCGTCTTGTTGAAAGAGATCGAAGACAACGGGTTTGTTTTTTACACCAATTATGAAAGCGCGAAGGGGCAGGAGCTGGCTTCAAGCGCAAAGGCTGCCCTCGTTCTTCATTGGAAATCTCTGAGGCGCCAGGTCCGTGTTCGCGGTCACGTCGAACGTGAAGATGGGCCACAAGCAGATGCCTATTACGCGAGCCGCCCGCTCGAAAGTCGGATTGGCGCCTGGGCGTCGCAGCAGTCGCGGCCACTGGCGTCGCGAGCGACCCTAATGGCGGATGTGGCGAAACTAACTGTTAAGCTGGGGATTTCACCCGACAGGCCGCCACATTGGGGCGGATTCAGAATTGTGCCCGACGAAATCGAGCTATGGGCCGATGGAGCCTTCAGGTTGCACGACAGGTTTCGATGGCGGCGCGAGGGGGAAGACCGTGTTTGGAGTGCCACACGGCTTTCCCCGTAGGCTGAATTCAGCAGTTTCTTTCGAGAAAATGCTACCTTGGCCTTGCAAACATGCAGTACCTTGGCTCACAGTGATGTGAATAAGGACGGAACGTCCGTGGGATGAAGTAAAAAAGATGTCGGATGCCAACGAAAGCGGGACTCGCGTCTCGGGCACAGTAAAGTGGTTTGACCCAGCAAAGGGTTTTGGGTTTGTGGTCGCCAGCGAAGGCGGCCCGGATATTCTGTTGCATGCCAATGTATTGCGGAATTTTGGGCAATCATCCGTCGCGGATTCTGCCGGAATTGAAGTAATCGTTCAGGAAACAGCGCGCGGCACGCAAGCTGTTGAAGTCCTTCGAATTGATCCACCAGCGGGTGGCGAAGAAGATGTTGTCGCTATGAGCGGCGAAATCGCCGACCCTGTTGATCTGTCTCTTCCATTGGAACCGGCGCGGGTCAAATGGTTCGACAAGGCCAAAGGATTTGGCTTTGCAAACGTATTTGGTCGAGATGAAGACGTGTTTCTCCATGTGGAGGTGTTGCGTCGTTCAGGGCTTGCAGATTTGCAACCTGGCGAAGCCGTTTCTTTGCGCGTCGTCGACGGAAAGCGCGGACGCATGGCGACTCAGGTTGCAAGTTGGGAAGCGGCGCTTAAACTCGACGAGTGACCATTCTTAGACACTCAATTTTTGCATTATCACTGGTTTTTGGTGGACAGGCCTTTGCGGCTTGCGAACCAGACCGGATTG
>JAPPOI010000124.1 GCA_028818055.1 Boseongicola sp. | reverse complement strand
GCGCCTGCCATGCGCAGGCCAAGTTCGAAAACACCGACGATCAATGCGCCGAAGAACGCTCCAACGATCGATCCTCGGCCGCCAAACAACGAGATACCGCCAATCACGACCGCTGTGATCGCCTGAATGTTGCCGATGACCCCGGTTGAAGCTGATGGCGAAACTGAGCTGAAGCGTCCGATCATCACCCATGCCGCTAGTGCACAAATGAAGCCTGCCAACATGTACACGGACATCAATGTCTTGTGCACATCCACGCCCGCAAGTTCAGCGGCTTCCGGGTCATCCCCGACGGCATAAACATGTCGGCCCCACGCTGTAGATCGAAGCGCGTAGGCAAGCACGATGACCAGTACCACCATCAAGACGACACCGAGCGTGAACGTGGCACCGCCATATTGAATTTTTGTGCCAAGGAAATGCAGGAACGGAGCCTGTTCAGCAATGTCCTGACTGCGAATGGTTTCGTTTGCAGAGTAAAGGTAGTTCGCGGCCAATACGATCTGCCACATACCAAGTGTGACAATGAACGGAGGCAGTTTAACCCGGCTGACAAGCCAGCCACTGATCGCGCCCAAACCTGTGCCGACCGCCAATCCAATGGCCACCGCGACGGGTGCTGGAATGCCATAGCGAAAGCTGAATTGCCCCATGATGACTGTGCAGAATACCGCAATTGCACCTACCGAAAGGTCGATACCCGCTGTCAAAATGATCAGTGTCTGAGCCGCGGCGAGCACGCCAACAATCTGAACTTGTTGAAGAATCAGCGTAAGCGCGAATGGTGAAAAGAACTTCGAACCAAGCAAAATCCCGAACAACGCAATCGCGAAAACCAGCACGATCAGTGGGACGAGGGCAGGGGTCACATGCAGAGCATGCTGAAGGCGACCGATCCAACCTTTGTGTTCGTCGTCAAACTCGGCGACTGTCTCAGACGCGCCTTGCGCTGCCTTTTCAAAATCATCCGTGGAAGCCATCCCAGGTTCCTCCCCTTTGGCCCGCAAGGTGCGGTGGATACAAGGAGGGCGGGCCTGAGCCCGCCCTCAGTCTGCTAGGCAACATCATTGCCTATCTGGGAGGTTAAGTTAACCCCAGCAAAGCTCGGTGCCTTTGGCGACGTCGATGCTGTCAACTCCGTCAACCGCCTCACCGGCCACAAGTGATACACCTGTGTCGAGGAAGTCTTTGCCAGGTGTGTTTGCGGGAAGCGTCCCGTCCTTGGCGAACTGAGCAATAGCCTCAATGCCAAGCGATGCCATCAGAAGTGGATACTGCTGCGACGTAGCACCAATAACGCCATCGGCCACGTTCTGGACGCCTGGGCAGCCACCGTCGACCGAAACGATCAGAACGTCATTCTCACGACCAATCGCTTTAAGTGCTTCATAAGCACCAGCCGCTGCAGGTTCGTTGATGGTGTAAACCACGTTGATCATCGGATCTTTCGCAAGGCAGTTCTCCATCGCGGTACGGCCGCCTTCTTCGTTACCGGCGGTAACTTCGTTGCAGATGATCCGCGAGTCCGTCTCATCGCCCCACTTGTTGACGTCAACAGTGTCAACGCCGAAGCCAGTCAGGAAGCCTTGGTCGCGCAGAACGCCAACCGTTGGCTGGCTGATCGCCAAATCCAGCATCGCGATTTTTGCATCGGCAGCTGCATCGCCCATAGCGGCGGCGGCATATGCACCGATCAATTCGCCAGCAAGGAAGTTGTCAGTTGCAAAAGTTGCATGCGCTGCGCCGATCGGCTCAAGAGGGGTGTCCAGAGCAATGACCAGAAGTCCAGCGTCTTTCGCTTGTTCGACCGAAGGCACGATCGCCGCGGTGTCTGAAGCAGTTAGCAGGATACCCGATGCGCCATCGGCAATGCAGGTTTCGATAGCAGCCACTTGTGCTTCGTTATCGCCATCGACTTTACCGGCGTAGCTTTTCAGGGTGATGCCCAGTTCTTCCGCCTTAGCAGCTGCGCCTTCGCGCATCTTAACGAAGAAAGGGTTGGTGTCTGTTTTTGTGATCAGACAGGCGCTTGTCGCGTGACTGCCTGCGAAGGCTGCGCCAGACGACGCAATAAGTGCCACGGCTGTGGCGGTGAGTAGTTTGTTCATAATGTCCTCCCAAAAAGGTGGGCCAATTAGACCCAACGGCACACGCAGCGTGTGCTCACCCATAAGAAAAGGGCGATTCGAAGGTCACGTCAATAAATAAATCAATCTGATTTAATATTGACGCGCGTACATTTTTTCGTCCATCTTCTGGTTAGGGAGGTTCCGCGCGATGTCTGGATCAGAGGCTGATCCCATTGAAATAACACGAGAATTTGAGACATCTGGCTCAAATCAAAGTGGCATGCGCGAACGCAATGAACGTCTGGTACTATCGATTCTCCGGCGACAAGGCGCACTCCCGAAAGTTGAGATCGCCCGAAAAACAGGTCTGTCAGCGCAAACCGTTTCTGTAATCATGCGAGCGCTTGAAACGGATGGCTTGCTGGAAAAAGGCGAAAAGCTCCGGGGAAAAGTGGGCCAGCCGTCGGTGCCGCTCAGACTTGCCCCAGACGGCGCATACTTTCTTGGGTTAAAAGTCGGACGGCGTTCAGCCGAGCTTAGTTTGGTGAATTTTATCGGTGAAGAACTGGCGCATGTGAAAACAACGTACAGCTATCCCACGCCAAACGAGACGCTCGAGTTCGTGCGATCCTCGGTGAAGTCGATTTTTGACAAGTTGCCGCCAGATCGGCGGAGCCGAATTGCAGGCATGGGCATCGCGTCGCCGTACTATCTGTGGGAATGGGCGACCGTTATCGGTGTCGATGAAAGCAAGATGGCGGCCTGGAAGGATTGCGATCTTGGAGCTGAGGTCGCGAAGATGTACGACTTCCCGGTTTATTTTGGTAACGACGCTTCATGTGCGTGTGGCGCCGAACTGGTGTTCGGTACGGCACCTACACCACCCGACTTCCTTTATATTTACTTGGGCTACTTCGTCGGTGGCGGGGTGGTGTTGAATGGAAGCCTGTACACCGGCAGTTTCGGAAACGCAGGCGCGATTGGTCCTTTCCCAACGAAATCGCGGGATGGGCGCGACACTCAATTGGTCGATGTGGCTTCTTTGATTGGTTTGGAAAGAAGACTGCTCAGCGCAGGACTGGTACCAGAAGTCGTTCTTGCGGATCGGGACAATTGGAATATCGATCCTGCGTTGATTGACGATTGGCTTGATGAGGCCGTTCCACCGCTTGCACGGGTGGTGCAGACGGCCGTCTCATTCATCGATTTTCCGGCCGTTCTGATCGATGGCAACATGCCTACGGATCTGAGGTCCAAAGTGGTTGCCAAGGTCGCTGAACATTTGAAGGAACTGGATATGTCGGGCCTAACCGTTCCTGACATTCGTCCGGGCTCGGTCGGCCCGCGTGCGCGTTCGCTTGGCGCCGCCAGTCTGCACTTGTCAAAACGGTTCATGCTCGAA